>NZ_AJWE01000100.1:0-45442 GCF_000281145.1 Rhizobium sp. CF142
GCTCGGCAGCAACGATTGCGTCAGCTGCCTGAGCGCCGGATACTACTGCCATAGCAGCAGCGGAGCCGAGAAGAAGGCTCTTGATGTTCATAATGACCTCCAATTCAAGTTTCGATCGGAGATAGGATCACGCCTGGACAGCGTTTCCCTGCCCCATCTCCGGTGTTTGAAGAAGTCGGGCGGTCAAGCCCTTGCTTCCGAGGCTGAAAATACAAGACGGCGGCTGTCACGCAATCACCAACTTGTGTTCAGGAGGGGTTTACGAAAGCCTTACCGAAACCCTGTTGCTGAAAGGCCACAAGTTAGGCAAAGGGGCCGCCGCTTGTTTAGGCTTTATTAAGAAATCGCTTATTTTCCCGATGTTTATTGGGGTTTCATAAGGCGCGGAGGCGCCCATTCGTGCCAAATTGGCACCATTTTCCCGCCAGATTCGGCTTTTTGAGATGACCGGCTGGCGACTTGTGCGCAGCTCGCCAATGCGAGAATCGAAACCGATTTCAGCTTTAGCCGACGAGAAGCGATTGATTCCCGTGTGCGATTCGCCCGGCGACCATCGCGATTCTGGAACGAGGCATGTGACAGGGAGAATTTCGAACGGCGAAAATTGACGACAGACATGAGAAGGCGCGCGCAAAAGAAGGTGACACTATCAACGAAGGAAGATGGTGGAGAAGATGATGGCCAGCCGGATCACCACCCGCTTCAACACTATGGCTGGCTGACGGCGATTCCAGGCCGCTCGATCGATGAAGCCGTTCATCGGAGGTTCACGCCTGGGGCTCAAGCTGAAAACCTGAGAGGATACGTCGATGAGAAAGCTATTATCAGCACTCGCAGCCGTCGTCCTGGCTGCATCTTTCGCCCCACCGCTAAACGCGGCTCCGATCTTCGTGCCGAGAGCAGAGCAAGTGCAGATCGGCAATGTCGAGCAGGTCAGACATCGGAGCCATCGGCATTGGCGTGCGGATCGCTACCGGAACCACCGGTACGCCTACCGTTCCTGCGGATATTATGGCAGATGCTACGGATATCCGCGCTACGGTTATAGATACCCGCGGTATTACGATCGCGATTATTACGGCTACCGCGATTATTACGGCTACCGTCCGCGGTCAGGAGTGACTTTGTATTTTCGTTTCTAGCCGGCGACACTTGTCCGCCATATCGCTGGGCGCGGCATTCAACGGCCGTTGCTTTGCCCGATTGAGGCAAACAAAAATCGTGTCGTGGTAAATGTTATGGCTGGATTGATACCGGCGGCCATCCATCTGACTTCATTAATAAAAAGATAGATGGCGGAGAAGATGGGATTCGAACCCACGATACCCTCTCGGGTATACTCCCTTAGCAGGGGAGCGCCTTCGACCACTCGGCCACCTCTCCGGTGGGAGCCCTGATATGGGTATTCACCGGTGCGATCAAGCTTTTTTTGAAGTTTTCACACGTCCTTTATTTAGGCGGCACACGCGATGGCGACAGTTCAAAACTGAAACTGCCTGCAGAGCCGGGTGCGCAGCTTCACCTCAGCCTAGCAATTGCTTCAGGTCGGCCGCAGGATCAGCCAGGATTGCGCGGTCAGGGTTGATGCCTGATTCCAGCATCTTCTTGCCCGTCACATAGGCCTTTGCATCGTTGATGGCGTCGACGGCAATCAGCCTGCCCTCGCGGAAATACCAGACGGAGCTCGCTCCCTCGCGGGCGCCGGGGCGCAGCAGCGTGTCGTCATAGCCCATATTGAAGCCGGCAATCTGCAGCTTCACATCATACTGATCCGACCAGAACCAGGGCTTCGGGTCATAGGGTTCGTTGCCGCCGGCGATGACGGCGCCGGCGGCGTCCGCCTGATCGACGGCGTTCTGCACGGATTCGAGCCGGATGCGGCCGCCCTGCCAGGGCAGGCTCGCGCAATCGCCGGCCGCAAAGATCGACGGATCGGATGTGCGGGCGAATTCGTCGACAATGATTCCATTGCCGACTTCGAGCCCGGCGTCCTTCGCCAGGAGATCGTTCGGCACCACGCCGATGCCGACGATGACGAAATCCACCTCGATGGTGCTGCCGTCGGAAAGCTCGGCGCCGGTCACGCGGCCATCCTTGCCGATCAGATGCTTCAGGCCGGTCTTTTCGCGAATCGTCACATCATGGCTCATATGGATCGCGCGAATGATGTCGGCGGTTTCCCTGGCGGCGACGCGCTGCAGGATCCGGTCGGCCATTTCAATGACGGTCACTTCGAGGCCGAGATGGCGAGCGACGGCCGCAGCCTCGAGGCCGATATAACCGCCGCCGATGATGAGCACACGGCGGCCGGGCCGCATTTCCCCGGCCAGCAGATCGGCGTCACGCTTGTCGCGGGCGACATAGACGCCTTCCAGATCGCCGCCGATCGCCGCCGGCAGGCGGCGGGGCGTGGAGCCCGTCACAAGCGCCAACGTGCCATAGTCGAGGACGGAACCATCCTGCAGCAGAACCTGTTTGGTGTCGCGCTTGATCTGCTCGGCCCAGGTCGAGAGACGGATCTCGACATTATTATCGGGATACCAATGCTCGGGACGGAACAGCAGGCGGTCGAATGCCATCTCTCCGAGCAGGTACTTCTTCGACAGCGGCGGGCGCTGGTAGGGAAGCACGTCTTCGGCGCCAATCAGCGTGATCGGACGCGCATCCTTCAGCGCACGCAGCTTGGCTGCCAATGCGAAGCCTGCCTGGCCCGCGCCGATGATCACCAGTCTATCCGTCACGATGTCACTCCCGAATATCAGCTCTTCCACAGGGACAAGGCCTATCCCCTGCCCCAAACGCCGTCAACGGAAGCGAGGCCATTGCCTCAGCCGATCTCGATCCAGCGGCGCTCATGGAAGGACTGTGCCATGGCATGAACCGACTTCTCTATCCTGAGACCGTCTTCGAATGTCACGATAGACGCCGGCTCTCCGGAAATCGCCCGGATCAGCTCGCGGCATTCGATGATCTTGAGATCGTTGAAGCCGAGACCGTGGCCGGGGGCCGGAATGAAGCGATCATAGGGCTGGTGGGCGGGAGCCGCCAGTATCTTGCGGAAGCCCTGTTCGGAGCCTCGTCCTTCGGCCTGATAGAGCTCGAATTCGTTCATGCGCTCCTGATCATAGAGAATAGAGCCTTTCGAGCCGTAGATCTGCAGCGCGATGCGGCCCTTGCGGCCCCAGGCGGCGCGGTTGGCCATCAGCACGGCCGAGATGCCGCCGCCGAGGCGCATCAAGACATTGGCCGCATCGTGATTCTCGACCGCGCGTCTGCCGCCTTCCTTCAGAGGACGGTCGGCATAGGGTTTGACCATATCCGTGGTGACGGCCTCGACATGGCCGAAGAGATACCAGAGCAGCGACAGCGGATGGACGGCGAAATCGTCGAGTGCGCCGTAGCCGGCCGAGAGCTCACTCTTCCAATAGAAGAGGACATCGGGATCGGCCATGAAATCCTCGTCCATTTCGACGCGGATGTGATTCACTGAGCCGATTGCACCTTCCCCGATCAGCGTCTTGATATGCCGCATGATCGGGTTCTGGATATAATTGTAGCCGAGCACGGCGATCTTGCTGGATTGCCGTGCGACCTGAAGCATGCGCTCGGCATCGGCATAAGCGGGCGCCATCGGCTTTTCACACCAGACGTGCTTGCCGGCCTGCAGCGCAGCGATCGCCATTTCGGCATGGAACTGGTTGGGTGTGGTGACGGAGACGACATCGACATCGGGATCGGCAATCAACGCCCGCCAGTCGGCCGTTGCCTTCTCGAAGCCGAATTCGCCGGCGCGGGCGCCTGCGAGTTCCGCATTTGCCTCGGCAAGATGCACGAGGCGCGGGCGCTCGACATCACCAAAGACCGTTTTCACCGCATTCCATGCCAACGCGTGGCACTTGCCCATATAACCGGTGCCGATCAAACCGATGCCGAGTGGCTTCATGTCAGGGTCTCCTCCTTAAATCCGAGGGGATTTTTGGAATATTTGGACCGTTTTGACAAGCAGGTCGTGATGCATCATTTCGTCCCGACTCTCTCGAAATTGTCCAAAACCCTTGATTTTCAGACTATTAAAAACAATTAGGCGGCTTCGCGGAAATCGTTTATGCTCCGAAATATGGAATATTTGTTTCATCTTCTGAGCTGTCAGCATGGATAGTGACCCCCAAAGAGCGCGTGTGCCGCGCGATTTCGAAAGCCTTCGCAGTACGATCATCGAGCGCAAGGCGAGCATGCCGAAGCGGCTGGCGCAGGTCGCCGCCTTTGCTCTCGGCAACCCTGATGAAATCGCCTTCGGCACGACAGCGAGCATTGCCGCGGCCTCCGATGTGCAGCCGTCCACGCTGGTGCGCCTCGCCCATCACCTCGGCTATGAGGGCTTCTCCGATCTCCAGAGCATTTTTCGCGAGCGGTTGCGCGACCGGACGCTGAGCTATGAGGAACGCCTCGTCACGCTGGAACGGTCCGGCGGGGACGACGAGGATGCAACGCTGCTTTCCGGCTTCATTTCGGCCGCCAGCCAGTCCGTCAACCGGCTTGCGGCGACGGTGCAGACCGATACTTTTGCCAAGGCGGTCGATATTCTGGCGGCTGCCGAGACCATCTATCTCATCGCCAAGCGGCGCTCCTATCCGCTGACGGCGCACATGACCTATGCCTTTTCCAAGCTGAACATCCGCCATCAGATCGTTGCCTCACCGAACGGCGTCGATCCGGAGATGGTGCAATTCGCCACGCCGCGCGATGCGGCGATTGCCGCAAGCTTTTCGCCTTATGCAGCCGACAGCCTCAATCAGAGCCAGGAGCTTGCCGATCGCGGCGTGCCGGTCATTGCGATCACCGATTCGGCCTTTTCGCCGCTGGCGGCCTGCGCGACACATTGGTTCGAGGTGGCGGAGGCTGATTTCGGCGGTTTTCGCTCGCTCTCGGCTTCGATGGCACTCACCATGGCGCTGCCGGTCGCCATTGCCGAGCGGCGACGCAAGTTGCAGCATGCAAAACCCGTAAAGACCAAAATGGAATAAACATTCCGAATTGACAAAGAGACGGAACCGATGTTTCATTATTCAAAATTCGCGGGCGTTCCAGGCCGCGTAAAAATCTAGCGGGAGGACATCATGGTACAATCGAATCCGGGCTCACAGCCGGAGCCGACACTCGACGTGATCACCATCGGCCGTTCTTCCGTCGATCTCTACGGCCAGCAGATCGGTTCGCGGCTGGAAGATATCGGCTCGTTTGCCAAGTCCGTCGGCGGCTGCCCGGCCAATATTGCCATTGGAACGGCCCGGCTCGGGCTGAAGTCGGCGCTCATTACGCGTGTCGGCGACGAGCAGATGGGACGCTTCATCATCGAACAGTCGGCGCGTGAAGGTGTCGAGACCCAGGGCATCAGGACGGACAAGGATCGGCTGACGGCGCTGGTGCTGCTGGCGGTAGAGGCCGAAGGCGTCTCGCCGATGATCTTCTATCGTTCCGACTGCGCCGACATGGCGCTCGACGAAGGCGATATCGATGAGGATTTCGTCAAGTCCTCGCGCGCCGTGCTCGTTTCGGGCACACATTTCTCGCGGCCGAATACGGAGGCGGCGCAGCGCAAGGCGATCCGGATTGCCAAGGCCAATGGCCGCAAGGTGATCTTCGACATCGACTACCGGCCGAATCTCTGGGGCCTAGCCGGCCATGCCGAAGGTTTCGAGCGCTATGTGAAGTCAGACCGGGTCTCCTCGAAGATGAAGGAGACATTGCCGGATTGCGACCTGATCGTCGGCACGGAAGAGGAAATTCTGATTGCATCGGGTGCCGATGACGTTCTCGGTGCATTGAAAGAAATTCGACTTCTTTCGCCTGCGACGATCGTGCTGAAGCGTGGTGCCATGGGCTGCATCGTTTATGACGGCCCAATCAGCGACAATCTGGAAGACGGCATTGTCGGCCAGGGTTTCCCGATCGAGGTGTTCAACGTGCTCGGCGCGGGCGATGCCTTCATGTCCGGCCTGCTGCGCGGCTGGCTCAAGGATGAGCCGCTGAAGACCTGCGCTACATGGGCGAACGCCTGCGGCGCCTTTGCCGTTTCCCGCCTGCTGTGCTCGCCGGAATATCCGACCTGGGCGGAGCTCGACTTCTTCCTGAAGAACGGCAGCAAACATCGTGCGCTGCGCAAGGACGAAGCGATCAACCACATCCATTGGGCCTCGACCCGCAAGGGCGATATCCCGCTTCTAATGGCGCTCGCCATCGACCATCGTTCGCAGCTGACCGCTGTCTGCGATGAACTCAGCGTCGACTACAAGCAGATCGTCGCCTTCAAGCGGCTTGCGGTGGAAGCGGCCGCCCGCGTCGCCGATGGACGTCAAGGCTACGGCATGCTGATCGACGAGCGCTTCGGGCGCGATGCTTTTTTCGATGCCGCCACAAAGGATTTCACCTGGATTGGCCGGCCGGTGGAGCTTCCGGGCTCCAAGCCGCTGCGCTTCGAGTTCAGCCAGGATATCGGCTCGCAGCTGGTGGAATGGCCGCTCGACCATTGCATCAAGTGCCTATGCTTCTACCATCCCGACGATCCGGCAGCGCTGAAGACCGAGCAGCAGGAGAAGCTGCGCACGCTCTTTGAAGCCGCGCGCAAGGTTGGACGCGAACTGCTGGTGGAGATTATCTCCAGCAAGAACGGGCCGCTGACCGACGATACGGTTTCAACGGCACTGGAAGAGCTCTATGCGCTCGGCATCAAGCCCGACTGGTGGAAGCTGGAGCCGCAGGCCTCAACCGGCGCCTGGAAGAAGATCGATGCCGTCATTGCCAAAAATGATCCATGGTGCCGCGGTATCGTGCTTTTGGGGCTCGAGGCCCCTGCCGACGAACTGGTGAAGGGTTTCGAGGCGACGCTGGCGGCTCCCTCGGTCAAGGGCTTTGCAGTTGGCCGGACGATCTTTGCCGATGCGGCCCGGGGCTGGCTTTCGGGCAAGATCAACGACGAGGAAGCGATCGCCGATATGGCAGGCCGCTTCAAACAATTGACAGAGGCCTGGCTGAAAACGCGCGGCCTCAATTAAGAGAGTGAATTTGGGAGGCGCCTGATGGGCAAGACGGTAAGATTGACGATGGCGCAGGCCGTCGCGCATTTCCTTAAAGTACAGATGACCATCGTCGACGGCAAGAAAGTGCCGATCTTCGGCGGCGTCTGGGCGATCTTCGGCCACGGCAATGTCGCCGGCATGGGTGAGGCACTCTACCAGGTGCGCCAGGAACTGCCGACCTATCGCGCGCACAACGAACAGGGCATGGCACATGCGGCAATCGCCTATGCCAAGGCGAGCTTCCGCCAGCGCTTCATGGCCTGCACGACCTCGATCGGCCCCGGCGCGCTGAATATGGTGACGGCGGCCGGTGTGGCGCATGTCAACCGCATTCCAGTACTCTTCCTGCCAGGCGATATCTTCGCCAACCGCGCGCCTGATCCGGTGCTGCAGCAGATCGAGGATTTCGGTGACGGTACGGTGTCAGCCAATGATGCCTTCCGCCCGGTTTCTCGCTATTTCGACCGCATCACCCGGCCGGAGCAGATCATCACGGCACTGAAGCGTGCCATGCAGGTGCTGACCGATCCGCTCGATTGCGGGCCGGTGACGCTGTCGCTCTGCCAGGACGTTCAGGCGGAAGCCTTCGATTATCCGGAGAGCCTGTTTGAGGAAAAGGTCTGGACGGTGCGACGTCCGCAGCCGGATGCCGACGAGCTTGCCAATGCGATTGCGCTGATCAAGGCCTCGCAGAAGCCCGTCATCGTTGCCGGCGGCGGCGTACTCTATTCGCAGGCGACGAAGGAGCTTGCGGCTTTCGCGGAAGCGCATGGCGTTCCCGTCGTGGTCACACAGGCCGGCAAGTCGGCGATCGACGAGCGTCATCCTCTGGCGCTCGGTTCCGTCGGCGTGACAGGCACATCGGCTGCCAACGCCATTGCCGAGGAAACCGATCTGGTGATTGCCGTCGGCACGCGCTGCCAGGATTTCACGACCGGTTCCTGGGCGCTCTTCAAGAATGAAGGTTTCAAGCTGCTCAGCCTGAACATCGCAGCCTATGACGCGCTGAAGCATGACAGCCACCCGCTCGTTGCAGATGCGCGCGAGGGGCTGAAGGCGCTGTCATCGGGCCTTTCCGGCTGGAAGGCGCCGGCAGCGCTTGCCGAAAAGGCCGCGAAGGAAAAGAAGGTCTGGATGGAGGCGGCTGCACAGGCGATGGGCTCCACCAACGCCGCCCTGCCCTCCGACGCGCAGGTCATCGGTGCCGTTGTCCGCTCGATCGGCGGCGAGAAGACCACCCTGCTTTGCGCGGCCGGCGGCCTGCCGGGCGAGTTGCACAAGCTGTGGCCGGCCACCGTTCCCGGCAGCTACCATATGGAATACGGCTTCTCCTGCATGGGCTACGAGATTGCCGGCGGCCTCGGCGCCAAGATGGCGCATCCGGAAAAGGACGTCGTCGTCATGGTCGGCGACGGGTCCTACATGATGCTGAATTCCGAGCTTGCCACTTCGGTCATGCTCGGCCTGAAGCTGAACATCGTGCTGCTCGACAATAGAGGTTATGGCTGCATCAACCGCCTGCAGATGGCAACCGGCGGCGCCAACTTCAACAATCTCCTGAAGGACTCCTATCACGAGGTGATGCCCGAGATCGACTTCCGCGCGCATGCCGAGGCGATGGGCGCCATTGCGGTCAAGGTTTCCTCCATCGCCGAGCTGGAACAGGCGATCGCCGATTCGAAGAAGAACGACCGTACCTCGGTCTTCGTCATCGATACCGACCCGTTGATTACCACTGACACCGGTGGCCACTGGTGGGACGTCGCGGTGCCGGAAGTCAGCCCGCGCGGCGAGGTCAACAAGGCGCATGAAGCCTATGTCAAGGCACGCGCTGCCCAGCGCGTCGGTTGATCTGATTGCTGTCATTTTCTGGAGGAGCGGAAGCGCTCCTCCGCGCTATTTTTAAGGAGACTATCGATGAAGGCCAAACTCGGCATGTCGCCCATCGCATGGTGGAACGACGACCTTCCTGAACTCAGCGACGACGTATCCCTCGAAGAATGCCTGCGGCAATCCCGCACCGCCGGCTTTACCGGCATGGAGCAGGGTCGCCGGTTCCCGAGCAACCCTGAGGAGATGCTGCCGATCCTGCGTGCCGCCGACGTAACGCTCTGCGGCGGCTGGTTCTCCGGCACACTGGTCAATGAGGAACTTGCGGCCAACAAGGACCGCATTGCGCCGATGATCGAACTGTTCAAGGCCGTCAATGCGCCCTGCATCGTCTATGGCGAAGTCGGTCGCTCGATCCAGGGCGATCGTTCCAAGCCGCTTGCGACCAAGCCGCGCCTTGGCGATGACGAGATGAAGGCCTATGCGCGCCGTGTGACCGAATTCGGCGAATGGTGCGCCGATCAGGGCATGCCGCTTTCCTATCACCACCACATGGCGGCCGTCGTCGAGACCGAGCCGGAACTCGACGCCTTCATGAAGAATTCGGGCGCCGGCATTCCGTTGCTGCTCGATGCCGGGCATCTCGCCTTTGCCGGCGGCGACGTGCTGCGCGCCATCGACAATCACCACGCTCGTATCAACCACGTGCACGTGAAGGACATCCGGAAGTCCGTCGTCGATGGGCTCGACCGCAGCAAGCAATCCTTCCTCGACGCGGTGGCGCTCGGTGCCTTTACCGTGCCGGGCGATGGCTCGCTCGATTTCGGTGCTATCGTCAAGCGGTTCGCCGATTATGGTTATGAGGGCTGGTTTGTCGTCGAAGCCGAGCAGGATCCGCGCAAGGCGCCGCCGCAGAAGATGGCGAAGATCGGCCATGCGGAATTGATGCGGGTTATGACGGCGGCTGGTTATACGGTGGAGACGGAAGGTTTCCCGAAGGGATAACGGAGGAGAAACACCAATGCCAAACCTCAAGGTAAAACCGTCAGGCAAGACCGGCCGCGTCACGCATGTGACGCCCGAAAGCGCCGGCTGGACCTATGTCGGCTTCGACATGTACCGTCTGAAGCCGGGCGAGACGGCCTCTGGAGAGACCGGCGAGCGCGAAGTCTGCCTCGTCTGGGTGAGCGGCAAGGGCAAGGCTTCGGCCGGCACCAGGGATTTCGGCACGCTCGGCGAGCGCATGAGCCCTTTCGACGGCGCGCCGCACGCTCTTTATATCCCGATGGAATCGACGTGGTCGGTGACGGCCGAGACCGATCTCGAACTGGCCGTCTGCTCCGCACCCGGCGGCGGCACCTACGAGGCGAAGGCCATTCCGCCCGGCACGCACCCGCCGGTGACGCGCGGCAAAGGCACGAATGTGCGCCACGTCAACAATATCATGCCTGAGGATGACAGCTCAGCGCATTCGCTGCTCGTCGTCGAGGTCATCACGCCTGGCGGCCACACCTCCTCCTATCCGCCGCACAAGCATGATCAGGACAATCTTCCGCATGAGAGCATGCTGGAAGAGACCTATTATCACCGCCTCAACCCGCCGCAGGGGTTCGGCTTCCAGCGCGTCTACACGGACGACCGCTCGCTCGATGAGGCGATGGCCATCGAAGACGGCGACGTGACGCTGGTACCGAAGGGCTACCATCCGTGTGCGGCAACGCATGGCTATGATCTCTATTATCTCAATGTCATGGCCGGGCCGAAGCGTGTCTGGAAATTCTACAATGCGCCGGAACATGAGTGGCTGCTGAAGGCCTGAACCGGCCGCAGATCGCTAAATAATCTGACAGCGGGCGAGCCGCGCAAATGGTTCAATCCTCCCATTCAAACGCAATGGATGGAGGAACACCATGCGCGGCTCAAGTTTTACAGTCCATGCCCAAACCACCCGCCGGACGGAGTCCGGACAATCCCGGTTTCTTGCAAGTCTCATTGCGGGTTTTCGCTGGGTGGCACGCAAGCTCGCCGAACGGCACAGTCGCAGTGCCGTCATGGAGCTGTCCGATGATCAGCTCAAAGATATCGGTCTTTCCCGCGGCCAGATCGAAAGCGACGTGCATATCTCAAGCCACTACTGGAGCAACAAGGGATTGTGATAGGGTGCGGCAGGCGATGCTCGCCGCCCGAATTCCGGAAAGACCGATGTCGCAATTTTCGACCGCATTGCTCTTGAAGACGAAGACCGTCGCGATCCGTGACATCGTCTGCAATGGCGAATGCCGTCACAAGAGCGATGAGGAATGCGCCCATAAGACGAGCCTCGTCTATCCCTATCGCGGCGTCTTCATGCGCCATGTCGGGCGCAACGACACCGTGGCGGAAGCCAATCAGGTGCTGTTCTTCAATGTGGGTCAAGGTTACCGCATCAGCCATCCGGTCGATGGCGGCGACGCCTGCATCGATCTGTCTATCGACGAATCCCTGCTTGCCGAGCTTGCGCCTAGGGATCAGGTGCAGGCCGGCGATCTTTTCGGCTTCAAACGCCAGCGCAGGCGTATCGATCCGCGCGCGCAGGCGCTTGTTGCGCTGCTGCGTCACGGTCTGCGGCAGCAGGCGGCCGAGACGCTGGAGGCGGAAACGCTGGCGCTGACCCTCGTTCGTCGTTCGCTTGGCGAGCGCACCTCGCATGCAGCGGGCGCGAGTGCCGGACGGCAGAAGCTTGTCGACCGGGCAAAGCTCGTGCTCTCCTCCGATCTTGCGCGGCGCTGGACACTTGCCGAGATCGCAACGGAAGTCGGCGTTTCGCCTGTCTATCTCACGCAGGTTTTCCAGCAGGTGGAGGCGACACCGCTCTATCGCTACCAGCTTCGGCTTCGCCTTGCCCGCGCGCTCGATCTGCTCGGCGAGTATGAGGATCTGACGGCGCTCGGCCTCGATCTCGGCTTTTCCAGCCACAGCCATTTCACCTCATCCTTCCGCCAGGCTTATGGCCAGACGCCGGCGGAGTTCCAGCGCGCGACACGGCTGCGCGCTTAAAATCGCTAAAGAATTCGACAGCGATGAAAGGGTCAAAGGTGGTCTTATGATTCCACCCCAGACGGGGCCTATTCGGAGGATCATCAGATGAAGAAGACCACATGCGCTGCCTGCGACTGCGAACTCGGGCCTGATGCCATCAGCGTCAAACTCGGCGGCAAGACCGTCGAGGTTTGCTGCGAGGAATGCGCGCAGGCGCTGGGGGAAGCAGAGGCTGCTACGGCATCCGCAGCCCCAGCCGCCAAGGATTGAAAACAGGGCCGCGCCCAAGAGGCGCGGCCTCCTTTGTTTTACACAATTCCGGATACAAGACCGCTGCACAGTTTTGCCGGAATTGCTTTGCCTTCAGGCAGGCAACAGCCCGTAGCGCCAGCCAAGCCGCTTCGCATTGCGCGCAAGTACGGCAAAGGCCAGAAGGAACATGCAGGCTTCGGCAAAGACCGGCACCATCCAGATACCCATCTCCCCGAAAGCATGCGGCAGCAGGAAAGTCAGCGGCAGGGTGAAGAGATAGGCGCGCGACAGGCCGAAGATCGCCGCACGTTTGGCATCGCCGATCGCCTGGAAATAGCCCGACAGCACAATCATCTGGCCGAACAGGAAATAGGCGCCGACGGTCCATGGCAGGATGCGCGAGACCTCGGCGATGACGACGGGGTCGGCAACGAAGATATGGCCGAGGCGGGTCGCCAATAGTTCCACCGTGATCTCGACGCCGGTGCAATAGACGAGGGCTGCGATCAGGGCAATCTGCAGGCTGCGGCCGACACGCTCGGAAAGGCCAGCTCCGTAATTATTGCCGCAAATCGTCTGGGAGGCGATGTTGAGGCCGAGCAGCGGCAGATAGGCGAGCGTCATGACACGGGTGATGATGCCATAGGCGCCGACGGTCGCGACATAATCGCCCTCGCCCCAGATCGACAGGTTGAAGATCACGGCTGCCGAGCAGAGCGAGATGCCGATGAAGCCGAGGCTCATCGGCGCGCCGAGCGCCAGCATCGGTCGCCACTCCGAGAGCGGAAAGCGGGATGCCGGACGCAGTGCGCGCTCATTGCGCCAGCGGTAGATCAGCACGGCAACGAGGCAGATCGCTTGTGCCAGCACGGAGCCCAGCGCTGAGCCTGCCACACCCCATTGCAGGATCGCCATGAAGAACCAGTTGGCGGCGATGTTGAGTGCCGTGGCGGCGAGCATCACCATGGTCATAAAGCCGATCCGGCCTTCGCTGCGCAGGGCGTCGATATTGAGCGACAGGAAGAAGGCGATGGGCGCGGCCCCGACCATGATACCCATAAAGGTGCGGGCATTTTCGGCAACTGCGAGGTCACCACCTGCCGCATTTGCGACGATGTTCCAGCCGACCGTCCAGTAGATCACGTTGATAACAAACACCACCACGATTGCCAGCACATGGGCAGCCGCGAAGGTGCGCCGGGCGGCATCGCGATTGCCGCCGCCAAGCTCGCGGGCAAGGATGCTTGCCATGCCGTTCGAGACGAGCGACTGCAGGGCGATGAGCATCATCAGGCCAGGGAAGATGAGGGTAACGGCGGAGAGTGCGCCAGCCCCGACATAGGCGCCGAGGAAATAAGCGTCCACCACGGCGAAGAGGCCATTGATGGTGGTGATCAGGATGATCGGCAGCGCCGTGCGGGCAAAAACGGCAAGCAGCGGGCCGGTCAGAAAGGTATTGGTTTCAGAACCTGAAGTCATGGACGGAATCCGGGTGCTACGGGCAGCGATGGCGATCAGATATCGAGAACGAGATGCGGCAGACCGTTCGAGGTCTTGCGCGGTGAAACGCCATTCTCGTCGATCTGGGCGTGGATGCGCTGGCGGAAGGCCGAGAAGCTCTCGAAGGTCACGACATCGACAGGCTCATCGAAATGGATGGTAACCCTGTAGAACTCGCTGCCGGGTACTGCCGAAAGTGCCAGAACCTTGCCGGTGAAGGGCTGGTTCAGGTAGCGTCCGCGGATATGGGCGCCGACGAAGATCGGCGAAGCGGGCTTGTCATTGGGTTTCGCAGCAAGGGCCGACAGCGTGTTCCAGTCGCGGGCGCCATATTGGCGAGCGATCAGTTCGAGGGCGGCGGCATGGGTGATCTCGCTGCCGCGTTCAGTCATGGCCTGACGCAGGCGCTTTGCCTGGGCCTTCAATTCGTCGACCGGTGGATAGGTCCCAGTCATGGGTATACGAGTCATGGGTTCAGCCTTTCAAAGGCATGCCATTCGACTGTCAGGGGGGCTCGCATTGCCGTCAGTCAGCATGCACAGGGGCTGTGACCATGATCGCGAGGGCTTCACCATGGATCTTCATCCGCGAGCGGCCGGTGCCTCGAACCGGATTCTCTATGCGCGACGAGAGACGCCAAGTCAAGATCGGCACACATCCGGTGAAAAAATGGGCAGATTCTGGACAATATCGCCGACAATAAAAGCGTTATGCCGTTAGATTTTGCACAAGCTTTCAATTTTAAAGATATTGTTCAGCAGATGTGAGCAATCCTGCGTTAAAGTCTGATCATACAACAAGCGGAGGCTGACATGGCCTTTCAGATGCACCTCGACACAGAACATCCCAAGCCCGAACAGGCTTACAGAGAATTCAACCTCGATCGGCCCGGCAACATCATCTTCGTCGGCCATCACCTCAGCACCGGCACACAAGTCCGCTGCCTGATCCGCACCATCACGCTCGCCGGCGCGCTGCTGGAAGTCAGCCCCAGCCTGGAAATGCCGCAGAATTTCTTCCTGGAAATCCTCGGCATCCATGACGAGATTGGCGCGACCGTAGTCAAGCGCGAAGACGAGTTCGTGACCATCAGCTTCAACATGCTGCTGAATCCCGAATTCCTGCATCACGTGCTGCGCCTGAGCTTCGAAGCCAGCCTCTGATTTCAGCCTTCTCCGCATAAGAAAACGCGGGCCATGTGACCCGCGTTTCGAACAGCGATGACTTATCGCGATCAAGCGGCGAGGTGCCGCTCGATCTGGTCGATCGGCAGATTGGTGTAATCCTTCGCCACTTCGGCCGAGATCGCTGCCTGCGCATCGGCGCTGAGATTGGGCCGCAGCGTGCCGAGCGCGCGCGGAGGCGCCACCAGAACGATGCGGCTTGCCTCCTTCTCATGCACGAGCTCGTCGAGCTTTACGGCAACTTCCTTCAGGAAGTCGGCTTCAGCCTGGTCCTGCCAGTTGGTCTCCTCCATGGCGCTGCCGCTCAATCCGTCAGGCGCGTAAGAGCGCCCTGGCTTGTCGGTGCCGAGTTCGCGGTCAGGCTGGTTGGGTTGCGTGAGCGTTTCGCGAACCTGGAGATTCATCAGTTCCGCGTCGCCGGCATTCTGCAGGATCAGGGCCTTCGCCCCATCGCAGACAACGACCCAGGATTCCCAGGGGACTTTGACGTCAGTCATTTGATTTCCTCGCTTTCATGGTTGGAAGCAGCGTAGCGCTTGAGGAAAAACGCCCGGCAATTGAAAGAGTTCGGGAAAAATCTGCGCAAAGAGAATCATCGACGATCCGGAGGGCCGGCCATGGCGTAGAAGGTGCAAAGCGGAGATCAAAGACGATGAAGACAGCGCTTGTCGCCTATGCCGGTTGCCTTCTCACCCTTGCCGTCATCGACGCAATATGGCTCGGCATCGTCGCCCGCACCTTCTACCGCGATCAATTGGGCGAGCTGATGCTGCCCTCGCCGAACCTTGTCATCGCGGTGCTTTTCTATCTGCTCTTCACGGTTGCAATTGTCATACTTGCGGTTTTGCCCGGGCTTTCCAGCGGCTCGATCAGCACGACGCTTCTCTATGGTGCCATTTTGGGACTGGCGGCTTACGGCACCTACGACATCACTAATTTGTCGACACTGAAGAACTGGCCGCTCGCCATGAGCCTTGTAGATATGGCCTGGGGAACCTTTCTGACGGCACTTAGCGCTGCCGGCGGCTATTGCGCAGCAAGATTGCTGGCCTGAGCGCCGACGGTTTATTCCCAAGAGGGTACAATAGATGTGCCGCTAACGCACAAATTTCAAACTCGTTAAAATTGTAGTTTTATATTTGACGAATGTGAAAAACATTCGTGTGAGCCTCTCCGTCGAACAGCCTGAAATTTGAACTGCCCCAAATTTTGAACTGCCTGACGGAGAATGCGAAATGGAAATGCTCCGCGCAACGCACCTCGCCACGGTGAAGTCGGCTGTCTACGATATTCGCTGGGAGGAGTTCAACGTCAAACGACCGGCCCGTATCGTCGCCGTTCGCCCCTGTCTGACCGGGATTTCGATGCGCAGCGCCGAAATCCTCGATATTTCCCAGGGCGGCGCGACCTTCGTCGTGTCGACTACGGCAGGCCTGCCCAAACATTATTATCTCAACATCCTGGGGCTTGCCTACCGCATCGGCTGTGCCGAGGTCTACCGCCATCATGAGCGTATCGGCGTTCGTTTCATCAACCTGATAGAGCCGGACGTTCTACGCAAGGTAGTGCGCGCCGACTTCATGATCGGCAACACGGAAGCGATCGACGCGCGCCGCAACGGCAGCCGCGTCTGAGCCGTCGCGAACGTGAAATAATCTTGCTTGCCTTGGCAAAGCGAGAGCCTATTGTTGCGCGGCTTTTTCAATAATTCCGGGAAATTGCCGTCGCATGTCTGCCTTCTCGCGCTTCACGCCGCTTGCCAGCACCCTGCCCTCCACCGTTCCTTTCGTCGGCCCCGAGGCTATCGAGCGCCAGCGCGGTCTGAAGGTCGAAGCGCGCATCGGCGCCAATGAAAACGGCTTCGGTCCGGCTCCCTCGGTCATTGCCGCCATGCGGGAGCAGGCCGGCGACATCTGGAAGTACAACGATCCGGAAAATTATGCGCTGCGCGAGGCGCTCGCCACCCATCTCGGCGTGACACCGGCCAATATCGCGGTCGGCGGCGGCATCGACGAACTGCTTGGCCAGATCGTGCGGCTGGTAATCGAGCCCGGCGGCACCGTCGTGACCTCGCTCGGCGCCTATCCGACCTTCAATTTCCATGTGAACGGTTTCGGCGGCCGGCTGGTCACCGTTCCCTATGCCGGCGACCGTGAAGATCTCGACGCGCTGCTCGATGCGGTCAAGCGCGAGAACGCGCCGCTCGTCTATTTCGCCAACCCTGACAATCCGATGGGAAGCTGGTGGGGTTCCCAAGAGATCGTCGCCTTCGCGCGCGCCCTGCCGGAAACCTGCCTGATGATCCTCGACGAAGCCTATAGCGAGACCGGCCCAGCCTCCGCCTTGCCGTCGATCGCCTCGCTCATCGACCTGCCGAACATCGTGCGTACCCGCACCTTCTCCAAGGCCTATGGTCTCGCCGGCGCCCGCGTCGGCTATGCCATCTCGACACCGGGCACGGCGCAGGCCTTCGACAAGATCCGCAATCATTTCGGCATGAACCGGCTTGCGACGGTCGCCGCACTCGCAGCCCTCAAGGATCAGGCCTATCTTTCCGAAGTGATCGGGAAAATCCATGCCGCGCGCGACAGGATCGCTGATATTGCCAGGGCGAATGGCCTGCAGCCGCTCTCGTCTGCCACCAATTTCGTGGCTATTGATGCCGGGCGCGACGGCGCTCACGCACGTGCCATCGTCGACGGGCTGATGGAACATGGCGTCTTCATCCGCATGCCGGGTGTTGCGCCGCTCAACCGCTGCATTCGTGTGAGCGTCGGGCCGGAAGCCGATATGGCGCTGCTCGAAGACGCGCTGCCGCTGGTCCTGAAAAAACTCGCCTGACAATGGGAAACCAAAACGGGTAAACCGCGGCCGGCGGGAGGGCGCCGGCCGCGGTTTCCTTCTCCCGGCGTCGGCCCCGTCCAAAGCGCCCCGCCAGCTCCCCTCTTTTGAGGTTGTTATTTCTGCTTTTGTCGAATTCTAAGCGGTGAGACGGTCTTAGTGGATCGTCATCCATTCGCGAGCGGCGCGGAGCGCTTCGGCGAGCTGCATCTTGCTCATCGAAGCGGCCACATCGGCGCGCAGCTCGGCGGCGCGATCGTTGCCCTTGATTGCGGCGATGTTCAGCCACTTGTGAGCGGAGACGAGATCGATCTCGCAACCACGGCCGGTCGCATACATCAGACCCATTTCGCAGAAGACATCGGCGCTGTTGTTTTCGCCACCCATGGTGGCCATTTCAGCATTGTGCATTTCAAAGCGTGCCATCGGTTCTATCCCTGTTTAGCCTGTTAAGACGTACCCTGTTTTACCTTTGGGCCTTGCCATCTTCTGTGGCTTCCTGCCTCTCCGGTCCGGCGGGTTTGCCCCGCTCGTTTGATGGGTTCACTATGCCAAACGGCTTTCAAAAAACGCCTAAAATGCATGATTAATTTGACGCAAACAAAGTGCAAATGCTTGGTAAACTTGGGTTTTTGTTAAACATCGGAATCCCTGCGAATTAAGGATTTTTGTGCGCCTTTTACGAAAAATTCAGATTTGGAAATTGAGGATTTGTTTACCGTGAAATCAGCATCGACCAGGCGATCCGCAGAAAAAACCGTCGTCGAAAGCCGGATTTCGGGCCTCTCCGAGGTGTATTTACCTTTACGTTCGCGTCAGTTATTTTCGCGCCTTTCATATCTCATGGAGGAAGAGATGATCCGTACCCTCGTTCTCGCCGGCGCGCTGGCACTTATTGCAGGTCTTGCGCAGGCCGATGAACCGATCGTCGGCAACTGGAAGACCCGCGCCGGTGACACGGCGGCGATTGCGCCCTGCGGCGGCGCTTACTGCATCACCCTGAAGACCGGCAAATATGCCGGCAAGAAGATCGGCAGACTGTCCGGCACCGGCGGCAGCTATAGCGGTGAGATCACCGATCCTGCCGACGACAAGACCTATAGCGGCTCGGGCAGCATCTCCGGCGGCTCGCTCAAGATGCAGGGCTGCGTGATGCAGGTCTTCTGCAAAACGCAGACATGGACTCGCCTTTGAGACCCGTCTCTGAAACGCTCAGGCAGGCTCTGAGAACCTTAGCCGGCCTCGGAAACTGAACGCAAAATGAACCGCCATCTCAGCACCCGTTCAGCCACGTCATGGCAAAACAGCACCATGAAGGGCGTATATCGGGGTAAGGACGTGGACGTGTTCATTCTGGCGAGACGGTTTACAATCATGACGCTGTTTGCGGCGATCTTCGCGATCTCTTTTTCGGCAGTCGTCGTGCGCACCGGCGGCGGCGGCGCACAGCAGTCGCATTTCGGCGCGAACTATACGTGCCTGGAAAGCAACGGCGGCTACTGCACCGCCATCCGCTGAGACCCGGAAAGATATCGGAAAATATCTGGGTCTCAGCCTTCGCGCGTCGTTTGCTTGTTAAAAACGACTCTCTATAATGCGTCATGAGCAAACGAATCTATCCCCTGTCCGCTTTCGACATTTCGTCGCCTCCCCCTTTCGAGCCGCAAACCTTCGATGATCCGGCAAAAGCCGTCGAAGCTTTGACCGAGCTTTACGAGCGCAACACCTCCTTCCTGATCGAAAGCTTCACGGAGCTCGCGCAAGGGGCGCCGGTCACCTCCCGCTACCGCGCTTTCTATCCGCAGGTCAGCATCGAGACGACGAGCTTCGGCCATGTCGACTCCCGCCTTTCCTATGGTCATGTGACGGCACCGGGCGTCTATACGACGACGGTCACGCGGCCGAAGCTCTTCAAACATTATCTGAAGGAGCAGTTGCTGCTCCTGATAAAGAGCCACAATGTGCCTGTCGTCGTCTCGGAATCCCCCACGCCGATCCCGCTGCACTTCGCTTTCGGCGAAGGCGCGCATGTGGAAGCGTCTGCGGCGGCTTTCGTCGATATTCCGCTGCGCGATCTCTTCGATACGCCTGACCTCAACACGACGGATGACGAGATCGCCAACGGCGAGTATCTGCCGCCGCCGGGCGAGCCCTCACCGCTGGCACCCTTTACCGCACAGCGCATCGACTATTCGCTGGCCCGCCTGTCGCACTATACTGCGACGGGTGCGGAGCACTTCCAGAACTTCGTGCTGTTTACGAACTACCAGTTCTATATCGACGAGTTCTGCTCCTGGGCGCGCAAGCTGATGGCGGAAGGCGGCGATGGTTATACGGCCTTTGTGGAGCCCGGCAACATCGTGACGCTCGCAGGATCGAGCGTTCCGGAAACGGATGCCACACTTTCCCGCCTTCCGCAGATGCCGGCCTATCATCTCAAGAAGAAGGGCCATGCCGGGATCACCATGATCAATATCGGCGTCGGTCCCTCCAACGCCAAGACCATCACCGACCATGTGGCCGTGCTTCGCCCGCACGCCTGGCTGATGCTCGGCCATTGCGCCGGCCTGCGTAACAGCCAGCGCCTCGGCGACTATGTTCTGGCGCACGCCTATATGCGCGAAGACCATGTGCTCGACGACGATCTTCCGGTCTGGGTGCCGATCCCGGCGCTCGCCGAAGTGCAGGTGGCGCTCGAGGCTGCCGTTGCCGAGATCACCGGCTACGAAGGCTTCGAGCTGAAGCGCATCATGCGCACCGGCACGGTCGGCACGATCGACAACCGCAACTGGGAACTGCGCGACCAGGCAGGCCCGGTGAAGCGCCTGTCGCAGGCTCGCGCCATCGCGCTCGACATGGAATCGGCAACGATCGCCGCCAACGGCTTCCGCTTCCGCGTACCCTATGGGACGCTCCTCTGCGTTTCCGACAAGCCGCTGCATGGCGAGTTGAAGCTGCCGGGCATGGCGACCGCCTTCTACCGCACGCAGGTGAACCAGCATCTGCAGATCGGTATCCGGGCGATCCAGAAGCTCGCCGCCATGCCGCCGGAAGCCCTGCATTCGCGCAAGCTGCGCAGCTTCTTCGAAACGGCGTTTCAATAAGATATCAGGCGCAGCCCGGCCTTTTCCGCCGGGCCGCGCACTGTTCTCAAGCGCTTGCGGCAAGCTGCAGCGCTTCGATCAGGCCGGCAAACGCCGCCAGCGCAATCACGGTCCTCGCCAGCACCTTTATCATCTCGGCATTCTCAAGCGGCGGCATCTTGCGTGCGCCGCGTGTGACGATCAGATGTGCTATTCCGATTTCAAGCATGCTCATTGCTCCATCTCCTCGATGTTGTCAGATGAAGCTTTGTCGAGCGCTTCCTCGGCCTTTCGACATTGCGGCCGTTTAAAAGATATTTTTCTTCCCTGTCGAAAAGCGCCTAGGCTGTTCGTCCAAGGGCTGTGAAAGCACAGCATGGAGGACAAGGAATGAAATATCTTTGCCAGGTCTGGTTCGACGGCACGGTGCTGTCAGCCATGTCGCAGGAAGAGAAGAACAAGCTCGACCGGGATTCGCTCGCCTATGACCGCGATCTTGCCGACAGCGGTCATATGATCGTTGCCCAGGCGCTGCAGTCGCCACAATCGGCGGTCACGGTCCGGGTGCGCGGCGGCGAGATGTCAGTCACCGACGGCCCCTTCATCGAGACGAAGGAAGCGCTCGGCGGCTTCATTCTGATCGACGCCAAGGACCTCAATGACGCGATCCGTGTTGCCGCCGGCATTCCGCTGGCAAAGCTCGGCGCGATCGAGGTTCGCCCCATCCATGAATTCGGTTGAGGAGGTGACGCCATGAAGTTTCTGGGCCAGATCTGGTTCGATACCGAAAAGAGCAAGCGGGTTACGCCAGAGGAATGGGAGGCCGTCACCCAAGAATGCATCGTCAGCGACGACAGCTGGCGCGAAAGCGGCCATATGTTGAGCGCGCTGGCGCTCTATGAGCCTGAGCAGGCCGTGACGCTCAGGGTTCGCAACGGCGCCGTCGCCGCAACGGACGGTCCCTTTGCCGAAATCAAGGAGCATCTCGGCGGCTTCGTGGTGATCGAGGCCGGGGATATGGAGGAAGCGAAGGCGATCATTTCCACCTTCCCGATCCTCAAATATGCATCGATTGAAATCCGGCCCGCCTATTCGATCAAGGATGGGAGATAGCCATGCGCTTCGTCTGCCTCATCTATAATCCCGCCGATACCGACAGCACACTCAGCCAGGCCGAGGACGACGAGCTCGTGAGGGCGCATTTCCAGTATGACGAGGAGCTTGAGCACAAAGGCATCATGATCCATTCCGATGCATTGGAGGGTCCCGACAGCGCCTCGGTCCTGAGAGTGCGCAATGGCATCCTGTCTTCGACCGACGGCCCTTATGTCGAGACCAAGGAACATCTGGCCGGCATCTACATCATCGAGGCGGCCGATCTGGAAGATGCACGCAAGGTCGTTGCGGGTATTCCGAGCGTCCGGGTCGGGTCGATCGAATTGCGGCCGGTGAGACTGCTCACCCTGCCACAGTGAGGGTCGGCCCTTGAGACAGGTGATCGAGGATATCTACCGGCAGCATTCGCGACGGGTTCTGGCGACGCTGATCCGCCTGCTCGGCGATTTCGACCGGGCGGAGGAGGCGCTGCACGACGCTTTTGCGGCAGCGGCGCGAACATGGCCGGTTGACGGCATGCCCAACAATCCCGTCGCCTGGCTGGTTTCGACCGGCCGCTTCAAGGCGATCGATCACCTCAGGCGGCGAGCGCGCTTCAACGCCTCGCTGCAGCATATTGAGGATGGCCTTTACCCTGATGGCACGGAAACGGAGATCGGCGACATGGAACCGATCGAGGACGACATGCTGCGGCTGATCTTCATCTGCTGCCATCCGGCTCTTGCCGCCGATGCACAGACCGCGATGGCGCTGCGCGAGGTCTGCGGATTGACGACGGAAGAGATTGCCCATGCCTTCCTCGTGCCGGCGCCGACCGTCGCACAGCGTATCGTGCGCGCCAAGAACCGGATCAGGACGGAGAATATCCCTTATGAAGTGCCTGTCGGGGCGGAGCTGCCGGAGCGGCTCGACAGGGTGCTGCACGTCATCTACCTCGTCTTCAACGAGGGCTATTCGGCATCCTCAGGCAACACGATCGTCCGCGCCGACCTGACGGCCGAGGCGATCAGGCTAGCGCGGTTGCTGGCAACTCTGCTGCCGCATCCGGATGTCGCGGGCCTGCTGTCGCTGCTGCTCCTGCAGGAGTCGCGCCGTGCTGCACGGCAGGATGTCGATGGCGCGCTGGTGCTGCTTGCCGATCAGGATCGCTCGCGCTGGGACCGAAGCAAGATTTCAGAGGGGCTTTCGCTACTCGCAGGCGCCATGCGCACGCCTGATATCGGCATCTATACGGTTCAGGCGGCCATTGCGGCAGAGCACGCGAAGATCGGCAGCGTTGAGGAGACGGACTGGCGGCGTATCGCCTTCTATTACGACTTGCTGATAGCCGCCCATCCCTCAGCAATTGCCGAGCTCAACCGCGCCGTGGCAATCGCCATGTCTGAGGGGCCTGAAAAAGGACTGGCGCTTGTCGATGCCGTCATCGGCAGGGGGGAACTGACGACCTATCACCTCGCCCATTCAGCGCGGGCGGATTTCCTGCGCCGGCTCGGACGCCGGGCCGAAGCGATCCAGGCTTACGAGACGGCGCTGATATTCTGCCAGCAAGAGCCGGAACAGGCCTTTCTGCGCAAGCGCATTCTGGAGCTTACGACCTAGCAGCTTACGATCTAGCTTGGCCGCGGCGGCCGAGGGGAAGCGAGATGGCGGTGCCGGTCAGGGCCGAGACGATGATGAGCAGGTGGGCGTTGACGCTTGCCTGGGCCAGCGCACCCAGCGCAGCGCGTTCGCTTGAAGCGCCGAAGGCGATCGCGCCGGCAGTGATGCCGGCCGGATAGGTGCCGACTCCACCGGGCGCATGGACTGGAAGGACGGAGGAAAGCTCACCGCCGAGCGCGCCACCGAAGCTCGCGGCCATCGGCATCACGCCCATCAGGCCGAGCGCCCAGGCGAGCACCAGCACCTTCACCAGCCAGTTGACGATGGTCATCGCCCATGCGCGGCTAAAAGCGACGGCATCGAATGGCAGTCCATTCTCGATTTCATGAAGCAGAGCCTGCGCCTTGCGCGGCAGAAGTTTTGCACCGAGGCGCAGCAGCGGCTTGCGGGCAGCGAAGGCAAAGACCGGCAGGAACAGGAAGATAACCCAGACAAGCCACGCAAGGGCCGCGTTCGGGGCGGCCACAGCAAAACCGAGGCCGGCGGCGGCCAGCAGCGCATGCAGGTCCAGCAGCCGCATGACCAGCAGGGCGGAGGTGCCGCGTGTCAGGGGAATGCCGAATTCCGTGCGCATCAGCACCGGAAAGCTGGTTTCGCCGGCGCGGAAGGGCAGCATGATGTTCAGAAGGTTATGGATCTGGGTGACGCGGAAGAGCGTTGCGAAACGGCCTGCCGTCTCCCGTGGAAAATAATCGTAGATGCGCCATGTACGCAGGAAATAGGTGCTGGTCAGGAGTATCAGCGCGCCGATGACCGGACGTGGACCGACGGCTGCCCATTGTTCCAGTATGACCGACCAGCCCCAGAACCATTCGATGAAAAGTGCATAGGCTGCGACGATTGCGACGGTCAGGAGGCTCATGCGATTGCGCAGAAACCAGGATTGCCCGCTTTCAACACTCGGGGTCTTCATGTATCAGGCTTCCTAAGTTTGGCTGCGGCGGCTGGTTTTCATTGGCCTTCCATTGCCGCGCCTTTTAGGAGAAATGAAAGTTGCAGACAACGGTAGAGTCCATTCGCGATGCGAATGATCAGGTGCAACCGCTCGAACTGTCGCTGGTCGTTCCTGTTTTCAACGAGGAAGAAAGCATCGGCCCGCTCGTCGAGCGCATTGCTGCGGCGATGGTAGACTATCCACATCGCTGGGAACTGATCCTCGTCGACGACGGCAGCACGGACGCAACGCTCGTCAATGCCCGCAAGTTCGTCAACCGCGAAGAGCTGGCGCTGCGCATCGTCGAGCTGCAGCGCAATTTCGGCCAGACCGCCGCCATGCAGGCCGGCATCGATACGGCGCAAGGCCGGCTGATCGCCACCATGGACGGCGACCTGCAGAACGACCCGAAGGATATCCCTTCGATGGTCTCGGAGCTGGAACGGCGCGAACTCGACCTGCTCGTCGGCTGGCGCAAGAACCGCCAGGACGGGCTGCTGCTGCGCAAAATCCCCTCCTGGTGCGCGAATTACCTCATCGGCCGCATCACCGGCGTGAAGCTGCACGACTATGGCTGCAGCCTGAAGATCTACCGCGCCTCGATCATCAAGCAGGTAAAGCTGATGGGCGAGATGCACCGCTTCATCCCGGCCTGGGTTGCCGGCGTCGTGCCGAGCTCGCGCATCGGCGAAATGGCTGTCACCCATCACGCACGCCAGCACGGCACCTCGAAATACGGCATCTCACGCACCTTCCGCGTGATCCTCGACCTGCTGTCGGTGATGTTCTTCATGCGCTACAAGGCGCGTCCGGGCCATTTCTTCGGCTCGCTCGGCCTCGGCCTCGGCGGCCTCGCAGCGCTGATCCTCATCTATCTCGGCTTCGACAAGTTCATCATGGGCAACGATATCGGCACGCGACCGATGCTGATGGTCGGCGTCGTGCTGCTGCTCTCGTCGGTGCAGATGATCACGACCGGCATCCTGGCGGAGATGATCGCCCGGACCTACTACCGCGACGACGCCTCACCGAACTATATCGTGCGCCAGATCTTCTCCCGAGAAAGCTGACGTGCAGAGCCTTTTCAGCCGCCGGCCACATCTGATCCTGGCGGTGCTCGGAACCTATTTTCTGCTCCACCTGATCGTGCGGCTCAGCATTCCCAATGCGCTGGAGCTGGACGAGGCGGAGCAGATGCTGCTCTCGCAGTGGTTCGCCTTCGGTTATAACTCGCAGCCGCCCTTCTACAACTGGGTGCAGTATGGCGTTACATCGCTCATCGGCGTGTCGCTGTTTTCGCTGTCGTTCCTCAAATGCAGCATGCTGTTCCTCTCCTACACCTTCTACTGGATGACGGCACGGCTGACATTGAAGAACAGCAGCCTGGCGGTGGTGGCGACGCTCGGCCTACTCACCGTGCCGCAGATCGTCTTCGAGGCGCAGCGGGATCTGACACATTCGGTGGCGACGATCTTTGCCGGTTCGCTGTTTCTCTACGGCTTCTTCCGGACGCTGAAGACGCCGTCGGCAATCTCCTATGCCATCGTCGGCATCGCGACCGGCATCGGGATGATATCGAAGTATAATTTCGCGCTTCTTCCTGCCGCTGCTCTGGTCGCCGCCCTCATCGACGCCGATTTCCGCAAGCGGATTTTCGACTGGCGGCTCGCACTGACGATCGTCCTGTCGATCGCTATCGTGCTGCCGCACGCGCTGTGGTTCCTGCAGCATCTCGACCTTGCCGTCGATCGCACACTGCATAAGATGACCGGTGCGGGCGAAGGCTTTCTGTCGCAGGTATCGACCGGCTTTCTCCGCTTCATCTCCGCGATGGTTGGTATCGCCGGCGTCTCCGTCGTCATCTTTCTGGCGCTCTTTGCCAAATCGCTGCCAGCTATGTGGCGCGCTTCCAGCCGCTGGACACGAATTGCCGGGCGCATCCTGCTGATCGAGATCGGCGCCATTGCGCTGATGATCCTGCTTGCCGGCGTCGACAACGTCGCCGATCGATGGCTGACGCCACTCTTCCTCATCCTGCCGCTCTATATCTGCATGAAGGCCGATAGTGCCGAAGTCGATGCCGGAGCGCCCTTGCGGAAATCGCTCGCTGTCAGTGGTGTCATCATGGGTGTGGTGCTGGCCGTGCTTGCCATGCGGGCCTATTGGGGGCCACTCCTCGGCAAATATCAGCGGCTGAACATTCCCTATGCCAGCTTCGCCGAAACCATCCGCAAGGATATCGGCGGCGAGCCGGGGCTGATCGTCGGTTATGATCCGCATCTCGACGGCAATATGCGGCTGCTGATGCCCGACACCCCGGTGCAGTCCTATTTCTATCCGGATTTCAAGCCGACGTTCCAGCTGGACGCGAAACATCCCGTCGTCTTCGTCTGGCGCGATGACAAGGGCGGGACCCCGCCGGCCTGGCCGAATGAATATTTTGGGGATGTGCTGGCGCAGACCGGCTTGAAACAGCCGGAGACGCATATCGTCGCCTTGCCCTATATCTACGGCCGGCCGGGTGACACCTATCAATTCGCTTATGCCGTCGCCTACCCCTAAAGCGTGTCGCAATCCTTCGGATTTGCTTGCCACGCTTTAAGTCTTTGTTTTACGCATGTCGTTCTCGCAAAACCGCTGCACACTTTTGCGCGACATGCTTCAAGCCCGCAATTCGTTCCAGGCAGCATCCAACGCAATCTTGGCGATGCGCGCCATCTCGTCGACCTCCGCATGGCTGATGACGAGCGGCGGAGAGGCCAGCATGCGGTCACCGGTGGCGCGCAGCACGAGGCCGTTTGCCAGCGCATGATTGCGTACCAGCGAGCCGACCGGATCGGGCTTTTCGAAGCGGGTGCGGGTCTTCTTGTCGGCGGCAAGCTGCAGGCCACCCATCAGGCCGACGCTTTCAGCCTCGCCCACGAAATCATGCTCGGCAAGGGCGCCCCATTTCTTGGCGAAATAGGGGCCGATGTCGTCGCGCACGCGTTCGACCAGCTTCTCCTCCTCGATGATGCGCAGGTTTTCGAGGGCTGCGGCAGCGCAGACCGGATGGCCGGAATAGGTGAAGCCGTGATTGAAATCGCCGACGTTGTTGATCAGCACATCGGCGATGCGATCGCTGACGAGCACGCCGCCGATCGGCAGATAGCCTGACGACAGCCCCTTGGCGATCGGGGCAAAATCCGGCTCGACGCCGAAATACTGATGGCCGAACCATTCACCGAGGCGACCGAAGCCGCAAATGACCTCGTCGGTGACGAGCAGGATGTTGCGCGCCTTGCAGATGCGGTCGATCTCCGGCCAGTAGGTCTCCGGCGGGATGATGACGCCGGCAGCACCCTGGATCGGTTCGGCCACGAAGGCGGCGACATTCTCCTCGCCCAGTTCGTCGATCTTGGCTTCCAGTTCGCGGGCGACCTTCAGACCGAATTCGGCTGGCGAGAGATCGCCGCCCTCGCCATACCAGTAGGGCTGGCTGATATGGACGATGCCTGGGATCGGCAGGTCGCCCTGCTCATGCATGTATTTCATGCCGCCGAGGCTGGCGCCGGCGACCGTCGAGCCGTGATAGCCGTTGCGGCGGGCGATGACCGTCTTCTTCGAGGGTTTGCCGACCGTCGCCCAATAGACGCGGGCCATACGGAACCAGGTGTCGTTCGCCTCCGAGCCTGAGCCGGTGAAGAAGATGTGGTTGAATCGCGGCCCGGCCTTGGACGTCACCTTCTGTGCCAGCAGGGTCGCCGGCGGCGAGGTCGTGCCGAAGAAGGTGTTGTAATAGGGAAGCTCGTTCATCTGCCTGACGACGGCATCGGCGATTTCCTTGCGGCCATAGCCGATATTGACGCACCAGAGGCCGGCGAAACCATCGAGATATTTTTTGCCGTTGGTATCGAAGATATGCACGCCCTCGCCGCGCTGGATAATGCGCGTACCGTCGGCATTCAGTTTCTTCATGTCGGAGAAGGGATGCAGATGATGGGCGGCATCGATCGCGGCAAGGTTCGACAGCGGATAAGTATCGGACATGATTAGACCTTCGGATTGAAAGGCTTTCGGTGATGGTTTACGACCTTGGCCTTCTGCGGGAGGATTTTCAAGGTCATGGCGAGCAACGGCAAACAGGCTGGAGAGGGCGATCCGCGTTTCGAGATCCTGATCGTCGGCATGAATGGCGATCTGCGCGGCAAGCAACTGCCGCTTTCGGCCGAAAAGAAAGTCTGGGCCGGCGATATCCGCCTGCCGACCTCCACGCAGTCGCTCGATATCTGGGGCGATGACAATGACGACATTACCGGCCTGTCGCTGACGATCGGCGACCCCGACGGCAATGTCATTCCCGATAGGCGCAGCCTGGCGCCGATGCCCTGGGCGCCCGCGGGATCGATGCAGGTGCTCGCCACGATGCACGAGTTCGACGGCAGCCGCAGCTTCATGGATCCGCGCGGCATTCTCGCTTCCGTGCTTGAACGCTATGCCGAACGCGGGCTGACGCCTGTGGTGGCAACGGAACTGGAATTTTATGTGGTCGAGGAGAACTGGCGCGAGACGGGTATTCCCTCCCCGCCTGCAAGCCTCACCTATCGCGGCGATCCGAACGGTTTCCAGCTCTATGACATGAGCGCCGTCGATGCGCTCGACGGCTATCTGCAGACGCTGCGAGCTTACGCCAAGGCGATGAACCTGCCGGCGGAGGCGACGACGGCGGAATTCGGCCCCGGCCAGTTCGAGGTCAATCTGCTGCACCGGCCCGATGCGCTGGCTGCAGCCGATGATTGCCTTTACCTGAAACGCGTTGCCGAACAGGCGGCGCGAAAGCACGGGCTGAAATCGACCTGCATGGCCAAGCCCTATTCGGACCATGCCGGTTCGGGTTTGCATGTGCATGCCAGCATCATCGACAGGGATGGCAACAATATCCTCGATGCCAAGGGCGGCGAGCCGACACTTCTGAAATCGGTGACGGCGGGCATGCTGCAGACCATGCAGGAGGCGCAGCTCGTCTTCGCCCCTTTCGCCAATTCCTATCGCCGCTTCCAGCCGGGTTCGTTTGCGCCGACCGACCTCACCTGGGGCAGCGGGCATCGCGGCACTGCAATCCGCATTCCTGATAGCAACGGGCCGGCGGCGCGCATCGAGCACCGCGTGGCGGGTGCGGATGCCAATCCCTATCTGCTGCTGGCGGCCATTCTCGGCGGCATGCTGCTCGGAATCGATGGAGATCTCGATCCCGGCGAAGAAACGACGCCCGCCTCTACATCACCGGGAGCCAAGCGTCTGACGCATGATTTCCTGACGGCGGTCGAGGCCTTCCGGCAGTCGGCCTTCATCGCCAATATCTTTGGCGACAAGTATCGAAAGTTGTATGGCGATACGAAGTACAAGGAAGCAATAGCGTACCTGCGCACCGTGTCGGATTTCGACTATCGCACCTATCTTGCACGCCTGTAGTTAATAGAGGCCGTCACATAAGTTTCGCTTAGGCGCTTTTCTTAACCCTGTTGGCATTATCGATGACCTATACTCGAAATCGGTAATATATGCCCGGTATCAGCATATTCATTAAACCGGCAACGGGGCCGGATTGGATGACGAGTTGAAAGGGATCCGGTTTGATGAACCGCATCACTCTTGAGGGAAAGCTGCTCTTTGCGACCGTCATCGTGGCGTTTCTCACCCTCATTCTGACAGCCAGCGCTCTCATTCCGACTTACGAAAGCTACCGCTCCACCAATAACAATCTGCTGGCTGTAGAGCGCTTCCGCCAGGTTCTGGAAGCGGCGAGCCGCATGTCGGCGGAGCGCGGACCGGCCAACGACATCATGGCGATCGAGCCGAATAGCAGCGCGCAGGCAACAGAGCGCTTGAAGGTCTTCCGGCGTATCAGCGATCTCTCGCTCGAGGCGCTCGATGAGCCGCCCGAAGTTGACGTCTCCTCCCTTTCCGATCTCCAGGCGGCACTCGCTGAGACAAGGGCGCAGCTTCGCGCGGCTCGCCAAGCCGTCGACCGCGTTGCCGCAACACCGCTCGCCGACCGCGAGCCCAGCGATGTGCAGAACGCGATCGGCGAAATGATCGAGGTGATCGAGACATTCCAGCATGTCGTCGACTGGCACATCGCCGCCTTCACCACCCGCCGGTCGGAACTGACCGCACCATTCCTGACGGGGCGGATGATCAGCGACATGCGCGAATATGGGGGTCGGGCCGCCTCCCAGATCATGGGTCCGATTGCCACACGCCAGCCGCTACGCGACAGCCATATCACCGATGCGAGCCGCACCATTGGCAGGCTTCTGGAGCTGCGCACGCTGATGCAGGGCCAGAAAATCGTCAGCGATCACGATGGGCTGTCTGCGCAACTCCTGAAGGATATCGATACGATCTTTTTCGGATCCGGTCTCGAACTCGTCAAGATATTGATCGAGCAAGGCAAGATCTCGGGAGATTATTCGGTTTCTGCGGTTGACCTGACGCGCGACTATGTTCCGACACTGCAGCCGCTCGAACGGCTGCGCACGGTCTTTCTCGACGATGTCGTGAAGCGCTACCGGACCCAGCACTACGCCGCTTCCTATCGCCTGGCAGTCATCGCCGTGATCACGGCCTCCGCTCTTGCGGTGCTGTTTACGCTCTTCCGCTCCATCCGCCTGCACATGCTCGGTCCACTGCTGATGGCACGACGCCAGATCATCGCGCTCGCAGACGGCAATCCCGTGACCGACCTGGAGACGATCTCCAAGGCGCCGGAGATGCGCAGCCTGTTCGAGGCGCTGGAATTGCTGCGCGGCAAGCTGGACGAACGGGCCGAGTACGAAGCCCGCCTGAAGATGCAGGCCGAAAAGGACGGGCTGACCGGTGTCTGGAACCGCCGGGCGCTGGAAGGCTTCGGCAATGCCCCTTCGGAGCGCGAGGAAGATGTCTGCCTGATGCTCATCGATATCGATCACTTCAAGACGGTGAACGACACCTATGGCCACCTGACCGGCGATGCCGTGCTCATCGAAATCGCCACCTTGCTGCAGGGTGCAATGCGTCCGACGGACATCGTCGCGCGCTACGGCGGCGAGGAATTCGCCGTTCTCGTTTCCACATCCGATCTTTCGAACGCCCTGGATTTTGCCGAAGAACTTCGCAGCCGCATTCAGGCGCATGTCATCCGCGATACGGAAACCGGCGTCGATCTCTCGATCACAGTCAGCATCGGCGTCGCCTCCGGCGCCTGTGGTGCCGAAGGCTGGCGACAGCTCATCGCATCGGCCGACGAGGCGCTGTACTGCGCCAAGAAGAAGGGGCGCAATCGCAGCTGTGTTTTCGGCGACGCGGCGGACCGGGATATCGTCGAAAACGCTCTCATTCCTTTCAGGGCCAGGCGCTCCGCTTCGTTCTGAAAATCACGCGGCCGGTTCTCGCCGTTCCCGTTCGCCTTCCTGTGCGGCCAATCCCTGCTTGACCAGCACCTTCAATTCGCCCGGATGCAGCTTGACGGTGACATCACGCTCCAGCGGCAGAAGCTCGCCATCCATCACGCAGTTCGCCTTGGCGCGCAGCTTCGGGAAGTGCAAATGCACCTCGGCCGGATGCAGGACCATGACCGCATCGTTTTCGCGGAATTTGCCGCGCAGCATGTCGATCGCCAATCGTGCAACGCCGAGCGGTTTCAGCGGTTTTGCCGTGTAGAAACCAAGTTCGCCGCTGCGCAGGTTGTCGGCATAGAGCAGCGCGTTTTCGCCGAAAGGGTTGTTGGAGACCGATATCGCCGAGACACGTCGGGTCTCCTTCATACCCGCCGCCTCGAACTCGACCTCGAATTCCGGCGGGTTGAAGACGACGCCGAAGGCGGCACGCGTGCTGGCGCGCATCTTTCCGAGGCGGGAGCGGTAGCTGTAGGAATTGCGGTAGCGCACCATGCGTGCATGCAGGCCAGCGGAAAACTGATGAATGAACGGCCTTCCGTTGGCGCTGGCGATATCGATATTGTCGAGTTCGCCGAACGCAAGAACTTCGAGCGCCTGCCAGATATCGAGCGGCACTTTCAGCGACCGCGCAAAGAGGTTCATGGTGCCGGCCGGCACGACGCCGAGCGCCACGCCATTCTTCCATGCGATAGATGCGGCGGCTGAAATCGTGCCATCCCCACCGCCGGCGACGATGCCATCGATATCGTCGCGCCGTGCGGCACGCTCCATGGCGGGAACGATCTCGCTGCCGGAGAAGACGATCGCTTCGAAATCATGGCCGGCTTCGCGGAAGACTTCTTCCGCGCGCCTTTCATATGCCTGCATGTCTGTCGTTCTGAAGGTACCGCCGTCGCGATTGAAAAAGCCGACAAGCTTCATGAGGTGCCTGTTTCCTATCCTCGCTATCCCTGCCCTCAAGAAATGGTTGATGCACCTGCGATTTCAAGCCGGATGGTTTGCCCCGCCACATCGCCGAAACGCAAATATTGCAATGGACGTATGCAGATAGCAGGACGCTGCACTGCAAAAAAAACACTCGACGCTTCCAGCTTGCCGTTCAATAGATGGGATGATGGAGATGATATCTCCGCCCCCCGCCATTTCTGCCCACCAATTGCAAATGACCGGCCCTGCGCGTCCCGCCAGCGGCCGTCGCCAAGCACAGATCCTCCGAGGACCGCCCGTGAGCCAGGTTGCCGTCAACGATTCCATCGATTCTGGACCGGAGGCAGCGCTTCCCTCGGCCATGACCGTTGCCCTGGTCCAACTCGCACTTGCCGCCGGCGGCTTCGGCATCGGTACGGGCGAATTCGCGATCATGGGTCTGCTGCCAAATGTGGCGGATACTTTCTCGGTCACGACCCCGCAGGCAGGTTATGTCATCAGCGCCTATGCGCTCGGCGTCGTCATCGGGGCGCCCGTCATTGCCGTGCTTGCCGCCAAGATGGCGCGGCGCACGCTGCTGCTCTGCCTCATGCTGCTCTTTGCCGTCGGCAATATCCTGAGCGCCGTCGCACCGACATTCGAGAGCTTCGCGGTGCTGCGCTTCATCACCGGCCTGCCGCATGGCGCCTATTTCGGCGTGGCAGCGCTCGTCGCCGCTTCCATGGTGCCGGTGCATCGCCGCGCGCGGGCCGTCGGCCGCGTCATGCTCGGCCTGACGGTCGCAACCCTGCTCGGCACGCCGCTGACGACCTTCTTCGGTCAGGCACTCGACTGGCAGGTGGCCTTCCTGACCGTCGGCATCATCGGCCTCGTGACAGTCGCCCTCATCTGGTTCTACGTGCCGCATGACAAGGTCGCCGAAGGGGCAAGTGCGCTGCGCGAACTCAGCGCCTTCCGCCGTCCGCAGATCCTGCTGACGCTCGCTATCGCCGCTGTCGGTTATGGCGGCATGTTCGCGATGTTCAGCTATATCGCCTCGACGACGACGCAGGTGGCGATGCTGCCGGAGACAGCCGTTGCGCTCATGCTCGTGCTCTTCGGCGTCGGCATGAACGCCGGCAATGTCATCGGCTCGTGGCTAGCCGACAAGTCGCTGCTCGGCACGATCGGCGGTTCGCTGGTCTATAATATCTTTGTGCTGACGATGTTCTCGCTGACGGCCTCGAACCCTTACATGCTCGGGCTCTGCGTCTTCCTCGTCGGCTGCGGCTTTGCGGCAGGCCCGGCGCTGCAGACGCGCCTGATGGATGTTGCGGCCGATGCGCAGACGCTGGCGGCCGCCTCCAACCATTCGGCCTTCAATATCGCCAACGCACTTGGCGCATGGCTCGGCGGCCTCGTCATTGCGGCTGGCTATGGCTTTGCAGCGACCGGCTATGTGGGTGCTGTCCTGTCCTTCCTCGGCCTCTTCGTCTTTGCCGCGTCGCTACGCCTGGAGCTCCGCAGCCGAACTGCCTAAGGCATTTGCAATACGCAGCTCCCGACCTTCGGGGCTGCAGAAGACGAATTCATCACCCCAGGCGGCGAGCGCCCGGATGACCGGCTTCAGCGTGGAGCCGAGCGGCGTCAGCGCATATTCGACGCGCGGCGGCACGACCGGGTAAACTGTTCGTGAGATCAGGCCGGAACCTTCCAGCTCGCGCAGCTGCTTGGTCAGCATGCGCTGGGTGATGGCAGGCAGATGGCGCCTCAGCTCGTTGAAGCGCAAAGTCTTGTCCATCAGGTGGAAAAGGATCACGCCCTTCCACTTTCCATCGAGATAACTCAGCGTCGCCTCCACCGGGCAACCGGGAAAATTCGTGACCAGTTTGGCGCGCGGCAGCGACATTTACAGTATCCTTTTTGGTACTACGTACAGAATTTGTGCATTCTTGCGTTGCCGGAACATAGGTCGCATCTAGCTCTCGTGCAATGAACACAGGAGTTTCCCGAGATGCGCGCCATCGCTTACAAGACCCCACAGCCAATCGCCGCCGAAACCTCGCTGATCGATGTCGAACTGCCCACACCCGAGGCTAGGGGTCACGATCTGTTCGTCGAGATCAGGGCGGTCTCCGTCAACCCTGTCGACGTGAAGGTCCGCGCCAGCATGGCGCCGCCCGCCGATGAGCTGAAAGTGCTGGGCTTCGATGCTGCCGGCATCGTCAAGGCGGTCGGTTCAGACGTCACGCTGTTCAAGCCGGGCGACGAGGTCTTCTATTCCGGCGTCATCAATCGCCCCGGCTCGAATGCCGAATTCCAGCTCGTTGACGAGCGCATCGTCGGCAGGAAACCGAAGAGCCTGGATTTCGCTGCTGCGGCCGCCCTGCCGCTAACCTCGATTACGGCCTATGAAGCCCTGTTCGACCGCTTGCGCGTCACCGATCCCGTGCCGGGTGCGGCCCCTGCCGTGCTCATCATCGGTGGTGCGGGCGGCGTCGGCTCGATCGCTATCCAGATCGCCCGCGCGCTGACGGACCTCACCGTTATCGCCACGGCCTCGCGTCCGGAAACGCAGAACTGGGTGAAGGAGCTTGGCGCGCATCACGTCGTCGATCATTCGCAGCCGATCGCACCGCAGGTCGCAGCGCTTGGCATCGGAGCGCCGGGCTTCATCTTCTCGACGACGAATACGGACAAGCATGTCGCCGATATTGTCGAAGTGCTCGCGCCGCAGGGCCGCTTCGCACTGATCGACGATCCCAAGACTTTCGATATCGTTCCCTTCAAGCGCAAGGCGGCCTCCGTTCACTGGGAGCTGATGTTCACCCGCCCACTCTTCGGCACGCCCGACATGATCGAGCAGCACAAGATCCTCAACAGGATTTCAGACCTCGTCGATGCCGGCAAGATCCGGACGACGCTGTCGGAAACCGTGGGTGCGATCAACGCCGCGAACCTGAAAAAGGCGCATGCGATGGTCGAAAGCGGCAGGATGAAGGGCAAGGTCGTTCTCGCCGGCTTCTGAGGCTTTCGAGGTCGAAAATCCGCCTTTTCCGACGCTCGAAATATTGCGTAAAGGATGTTGACCTATAATGCCGCGCCGAGGGTGCGGCATTCTGGCGTTAAACATCTAAGCAGCTTGACTTTTTCCGCATTCGAGACCACCTAGTGCGACACGTGCATGACACAAGTTTTGCACGGATATCAACGGAGCCATCATCACGATGCCAAGCGACAGTAGCAGTCGATTGCCTTTGCCGTACGCGGCCGTCGTGCGCTGACCTGGATGCTCCAGGCTCGCCCGTTCGGACGCTACGGCGGATCGACGGAAAGGCGAGCCAATGAATATCAATCGCTTCCCCCTGCGGGCCGGCTATGCCGCCCGTGCCTTCATGAACAACAGCCGTGTTGCGTCCATCGCCGAGCGCGTGGAATCGCTGAACGGGCTTGCCCCGGCTGAAGCCGGCCGCATCCTCTCGCGGATGCCGCAGGACTATGCCGTCAACATTCTCGACCGTCCGGAGCTGCGCAATGCTCCAACCATTCTGGCGCTGATGGACAGTGCGGATTCGGCCCGGCTGCTGCACGGCATGTCCAACGACCGCGTCGCCGACGTTCTCTTGGAACTCGACGTCGATAATCGCGTGCGCCTCTTCTCCAGCCTGGAAGAACCCGTCCGCATCGCCATCCAGCATCTGATGGGTTATCCGCCGCGCACGGCCGGCAGCATCATGACGACGGAATTCGTCAGCGTGCCCGACGACTGGACTGTTGCCCAGACGCTGGACCATGTCCGGCAGGTCGAACGCTCGCGCGAAACCGTCTATGCAATCTATGTGCTGGATCATAATTCCGGCGCGCTGATGCATGTCGTCACACTGCGCCGCCTCATTACCGGCGAGCCCGATGCCTCGATCCTGTCCGTTGCTCAGAAGGGCACGCCGGTTTCGGCCAATGCGCTGATGAAACAGGAAGACGTCGCACGGCTGATCCGCAAGCACGATCTCCTGGCGCTGCCCGTCGTCGACGATCACGGCATGGTGCTCGGCATCGTCACGGTCGATGACGTCATCGACACGATGATATCAGACACCACCGAGGCCGCCCAGAAATTCGGCGGTATGGAAGCGCTCGGCAAGCCCTATATGAAGATCAGCTTCGGCGGCATGATCCGCAAGCGGGCCGGCTGGCTCTGCGCTCTCTTCCTCGGCGAAATGCTGACGGCAAGCGCCATGCAGCATTTCGAAGGCGAGCTGGAAAAGGCCGTCGTGCTGACGCTCTTCATTCCGCTGATCATGAGCTCCGGCGGCAATTCCGGTTCGCAGGCAACCTCGCTCATCATCCGGGCGCTTGCTGTCGGCGAGTTGAAGCTGACCGACTGGTGGCGGGTGCTGCTGCGCGAACTGCCGACCGGCATCGTGCTCGGCGCCATTCTCGGGCTTGTCGGCCTGCTGCGCGTGATCTTCTGGCAGACGGCCGGGCTCTATGACTACGGCCCGCACTGGCAGCTTGTCGGCCTGACGGTCTTTGCCGCATTGGTCGGCATCGTCACCTTCGGCTCCATCTCGGGTTCGATGCTGCCCTTCCTGCTGCAGAAACTGCGGCTCGATCCGGCAACGGCATCGGCTCCCTTCGTTGCCACGCTGGTCGACGTGACCGGGCTCGTCATCTACTTCTCGGTGGCGCTGCTGATCCTCAGCGGGACGCTGCTGTAGATCCTGCTCCAGATTTCAGGCCAATCGGCCTGAAATCATCCGCATCCAGAGTATTGTTCTGATGCAATTCCAGACGGGGCCTGCATAGGATGCATAAGATGCATAGGCAGTTTTCAACGCTCCCTAGGAAATGTCAGATTCAATACCTGCCATGTCACCGTCTGACATTTCCCACACGGCGTATGGAAAATCCTATGCAAGTTATGCATCCTATGCACCGTGCCAATGATCTGGTTGGTTCTGCGCAAGAACAGCTCCATCTCATCGCTTCAACGCAGAACCGTTGCACGTTTTTGCTGGAATGGCTCTAACGTTCGACGAAGGGCAGGCAGAGTGGTGTCCCATCAACGGGATGGGATATCACGACCGCGTCGATGCCGAAGACGGCGCGGATGAGCTCCGGCTTCAGAAGATCGGCGGGGCTGCCTGCCGCGTGAATGCCGCCATCGGCGACCGCGATGATGTGGTCGGCATATTGGGCGGCGTGATTGAGATCGTGGACCACCATGACGATGGTGCGTCCACGTTTCTCGTTCAGCTCCTTCAACAGTTCCAGAACTTCCAGCTGATGGGCGATGTCGAGATAGGTGGTCGGCTCGTCGAGCAGCAGGATCGGCGTTTCCTGCGCCAGCGCCATGGCGATCCAGGCGCGCTGACGCTGGCCGCCGGAGAGACGGTCGAGCGGGCGTTCGGCGAGATCGGTCAGGCCGGTTGCGGCCAGCGATGCCTCGACGATCTCTTCGTCGTGCCGTGTCGTGCGCGACAGCATGCCCTTATGCGGGTGGCGGCCGAAACGGCAGAGCTGGCGCACTGTGAGACCATCGGGTGAAACGGGGCTTTGCGGTAAGAGCGCCAGCGTCTGGGCAATGGCCTTGCCGGGCATGGTGGCGATCGCTTTGCCGTCCAGCGTCACGGTGCCGCCGAGCGGCTGGATGATGCGGCCGAGGGCGCGCAGCAGCGTCGATTTGCCGGAGCCATTGGCGCCGATCAGGGCGGTGATCTTGCCATCGGGGATCGTGACATCGACATGGTCGAGGACCTTGATCGCGGCATAACCGAGCGTCAGATCCTGCGCGGACAGGCGCGAATGGGCGGCATCAGTCATACCTGCATCAGTCATGGGCGGCCTGCCTCCTTGATCAGCAGGAAAATGAGATAGGGACCGCCGATCACGGCAGCGACGATGCCGGCCGGGATCTCGTTCGGCAGGGCAACCAGCCGGCCGATCAGGTCGGCAGCGGAAAGCGTCAGGGCGCCGATCAGGGCGCTTGCCGGAACCATGTGACGGGCACGCGAACCGACGAGCAGGCGCGCGGCATGAGGCGACAGCAGGCCGAGGAAGCCCATGGAGCCGACGGCGGCGACACTGCCGGCGCAGAGCAGCACCGAGACGACGATGAGGCCGCCGCGCAAGAGACCGGGCGAAATGCCGAGACTGACAAGCGTATCGTCGCCGAAGCCGCCGGCATCGAGCCGGATGGTGGCGATCAGCACGAAAGGCAGACAGGCGATGAGCCAGAGCGAGAGAGCGACCACATCGGTCATCGTCGAGCCATAGACGCTGCCTGCAAGCCAGACCATCGACTGGTCGGCGCGGGTCGGGACGAGCACCATGACATATTGCATCAACGCCTGGGCCAGCATGCCGAGCGCGACGCCCACGAGCGCCAATGCCGCTATGCCGCCGCCGAAGCTGCGACCGATCGCGAGCAGCACACATGCGCCGGCAACCGCACCAGCGATGACACCAGCGGGAATGGCCCAGGCGGCCCAGGCAGGCGGGGTGAAGAGGCCCGCGAGGAAGGCACCGAGGCCGGCCCATTTGGTGATGCCGACCACGTCGGGCGAGGCCAGCGGATTGCGCAGCGCGCCTTGCAGGAAGGTGCCGGCGACGCCGAGCGAGGCGCCGGCGAGGATGGAAACGATGACGCGCGGCGCGCGGTACTGCATGACGATGAAGGCGCTCTTGCCGCCGGCGATACCATCCAGCACCTGACCGACCGAGAGCGTGACCGCGCCGATCGTCATGCCGAGCACGGCAATGATGAGGATGAGAACAGCAACGACGAGGCAGACGCTTGCCGCACGCAGGCTCTTCGATGGCAGGACAGCGCTCGTCATTTCGCCCTCTGCCGCCAGAGGATAGCGACGAAAGCCGGTGCGCCGATCAGCGCCGTCACGATACCGACAGGGGTTTCGGCCGGAAACGCGGCGACGCGGCCCAAGAGATCGGCGGCAGTCAGCAGCAACGGGCCGGTGATGGCGCTTAGCACGATCACTGTCAGCTGGTCGTTGCCGGCGAGACGCCGCACGATATGCGGCACCAGCAAGCCGATGAAGCCGATCGGGCCGCTGACGGCGACGGCGGAACCGGCGAGAATGACGATGAGTGTGGCGGCAAGGCCGCCGACACGCCGGGCATTCTGGCCAAGCGAAACCCCGGTGGTCTCGTCGAGCGCCAGCACTCCGAAATGACGACCGGCGATCAAGGCAATCCCCCCGCCGAGAAGCGTGAAGGGCAGGATGATCCAGACCTTGCTCCATTGCGCGCCATTGATGGAGCCGGCGAGCCAATAGACGATATCCTGCCCGGCATTGTTGGCAATGAGGATGGCTTGCACGAGCGCGGCAAGCACGAGCTGGATGGAGATGCCTGCAAGGGCCAGCTTCATCTCATTCATCGCACCGGAGACCGACAGCGCCCACATGGCGAGGCCTACGGCGGCGGCACCGATGAAGGCCGGCCAGACCGTGCCGCCGGCACTCAGGCCGGGCATCGCGATAAGTGAGATGACGATGACCAGCGAAGCCCCGGCATTGATGCCGAAGGTCTGCGGCGAAGCGAGCGAATTGCGGGTCAGCGTCTGGATCAGTACCCCGGCAATGGCGAGATTGGCGCCGACCAGCATGGCAAGCATTGCCCGCGGCAGGCGCACATCCCAGACCAGCGCACCATCCGGCGAGCCGTCGGGTGCAAAGAGCAGATGAAGTGCGCGGGCGACCGGCAATCCGGAGACGCCGAAGGAAATGCCGGCCAGAATAACTACGGCGAGCGCCAGCAACAGGCAGAATGCCAACCGCACGGGGCTGCCGGTTTCATGCCGCATGGCTGCGCCGCCTTTTGTCGTCATTGGCGCTTATCCGGCCTGATAGACCTTGGCGAGGATTTCGCGAGCGATCATCTCTGCCGTCGTCAACCCGCGAAAACGGGAAAACTGGTTGCGGTCGACCTGAAAGACCATGCCGGTCTTCACCGCCGCAATGTTGTTGAAGGCAGCGTTGCTCTCCCACTGGTCGAACACGGTGGCGCCGGCATCGGTCGCAACCAAAAATACGTCCGGATTGATGGCGACAAGGCGCTCGATCCCTGCCCCGCTTTCCACGGCATCGCTGGAATCGATCGCCGGCGTCAGGCCCATGGCTTTGAAGACGGAACCGGTGAAGGAGGAGGAGCTATGCAGGCTCATGGAATCCGGATTGGCGACGGCGAGCAGGAAGCGGCGCTTTTCGCCGGCCGGGATCTTTGCGACCAGTCCGGCAATGACGGCCTCATGGGCGGCAAGCGCCTGTTCACCCTTCGCCTTTTCGCCCAGGGCATCGGCGATGGTCACGAGCGAAGATTTGATCGTCTCGTAGCTGCCTTCCCAGCTGTTCAGCACGATGGTCGGCGCAATGGCACTCAATTGTTCGTAGATCGCCGAATGGCGGAGTTCATCGGCAATGATGAGATCGGGCGTCAGCGCTGCAACGAGCTCGAGATTGGGCTCCAGCCGCGTGCCGACCGAGCTGTAGTCGATCTTCTTGCCGAGAAGCTGCTCGATGCGCTTCGGCTGGTTGTCGTCGGTAATGCCAACCGGCACGACATCGACCGCATTCAGCGCCTGCACGAAGGAGAATTCCAGGGCGACGACGCGCTGCGGCTTGCCGGAGATTTCGGTGGTGCCGAGCTCGTGTTTGATCGTGCGCTTGTCATCATCGGCAAAGGCAAGGCTCGGTACGGCAGCAACCGCACCAGCCGAGAGCAACAGGCCGAACTGGCGGCGCGACAGCGGAATATCAAAAACGCTCACGGCAAATGTCCTCATACTGAAATGATCACCGGCCCTCACACCGGATGAGACACCCGCTACAGAAGTGAAGTGAATTTTTCAAGTAAAGTTTACAAAAACAATCACCTTATTGGGATGTCTTGTTGAGAGGTGCGTCAGTTGCGCTCGGGCAGCTTCAGCGGTCCATGCGTCTTGATGCTGCGGATGGCGAAATTCGAGCGGATATCGGTGACATTCGGCAGGGTCAGCAGTGTCTCCGTCAGCAGCCGCTCATAGGCCGAGAGGTCTTCGACCACGACTTCCGCCAGGAAATCGGCCGTGCCCGAGATCAGGAAACAGGAGACGATTTCGGGGATGGCGAGCAGTGCCGCCTGCTGGGCCTCGGAATTCTCCTTGCTGTGACGGGCAACCTTGAATTCGACGAAGACGGTGAGGCCGAGCCCGACCTCCTTGCGGTCGATATCGGCAGTGTAGCGGCGGATGACGCCGAGCTTCTCGAGGTTGCGGATGCGGCGCAGGCAGGGTGATGGCGAGAGGTTCACCTTCTCGGCGATCTCGACATTGGTGGCGCGCGCATCCTCCTGCAGGCATTTCAGGATGGCGATATCGAATTTATCAAGATTTGGCATATTTGCGAAATCCATCAGCGTGAATTGGCAGATCATTGCGCCTAGCATGTTTTTTGAGCCACAGATAGCAAGGACATGCCTCGGCCTCTGGCGCTAATGTTCTTTCAACCGGATGACATCCGGACGGAGGAAAGGACAGGGCAATGAGCACGATCGCATTTTCAAACGAGAAATCGCCTTCGCAAGGCTTGGGTTATGCCGCCGGCACCGTGACCGTGCTGATCTGGTCGACATGGTTTCTGGCAACCCGCCACAGCGCTGCAACGCCGCTCGGCTCGATCGATATCGGCCTCATCCGCTTCGGCATTCCGGCGCTCGTTCTCTCACCGGTCTGGCTGCGCACCGGGCTCTTGCCAAAGGGCCTTCCGCTTCATCTGCTGGCAATCATGGTCGCCGGCTGCGGTGCGATCTTCTTCCTGGTGACGACGCTTGCCATTCATTCCACACCGGCGGCCTCGTCCGGCATCCTGCTCGGCGGCTCCATGCCGCTTGCCACCGCCTTGATCGGCATTCTGCTGTTCCGCGAACGGCCGGATGCCACGCGGATTGCCGGGCTGCTGGCGATCGTCGCCGGTGTGCTGATCCTGCTCGTGCGCAGCCTTGCCGATGCCTCCCTGCCCTGGACGAGCTTCGTGCTGCTGCCGGCTGGCGCCGTTCTCTGGGCAAGCTATACGCATGCCTTCCGCCGCTCGGGTCTTTCGGCCATCCAGGCCAGCGCGCTGATCGCCATCTGGTCCTTCCTGATCATGGCCGCCCTTGCGCTGGTCTTCGGCATTTCGCTGCCGCAGGCTCCGCTTCCGGAAATCGGCCTGCAGGTGCTGAGCCAGGGCATTCTGTCCGGCCTTGTCGCCATGGTGGCCTATGGTACGGCAGTGCGCACCCTTGGCGGAACGCAGGCCGCCGCCTTTACGGCGCTGACGCCGGTGCTTGCGACGCTCGGCGGCGGCGTCCTGCTCGGCGAGCAAATGGGTCTTGCCGAGATCAGTGCGGCCGTGATCACCGGCATCGGCGTGGCGCTCTCGACCGGCATCGCTGCCAAGCGCCGCTGAACATTCGCCAAAACAAAGGCCGCCGACAGCGATCCGCTGCGGCGGCTTTTGCATGACTATAGTCCCGGCTTGGGGATTCAGGCCGTTGCCTGGATGACGACGACCCTGGCGCCGACTTCGACGCGGCTGTAGAGGTCGATCACATCGTGGTTCATCATGCGGATGCAGCCGCTCGACATGGCAAGGCCGATCGATTGCGGCTGGTTGGTGCCGTGGATGCGGAAATGCGTATCGCCACCGCCGCGATAGAGATACATGGCACGCGCGCCGAGCGGATTGTTCGGGCCGCCCGGCATGCCGCCGGCGAGCTTGCGGTAACGCTCCTCGCGGCGCTGCATGTTCTCGGTCGGTGTCCAGCTCGGCCATTCCGCCTTGCGGCCGACATAGGCATTGCCCGCAAAGGCCAGGCCTTCGCGGCCAACACCGACGCCGTAACGCATCGCGCGGCCGTCACCGAGGATATAGTAAGCGCGCCGCGCCGGCGTATCGACCACGATCGTGCCCGGCGCATAGCCGCCTTCATAGGCGACTTCGGTGCGGCGAAGCTCCGGCTTGATCTGATCGATCGGCACCTGCCTGAGCGGAAATTTCTCATCCGGAAGTGCGGCATAGTTGGTCTGGCTGTTCAGAGTGGTCGAAGAGCAGCCGGCAACAAAGAGGGGCAGAGCGATCAGGAAGCCCCGGCGCGAGATCGTCATAAACGTGTCCTTAGTGCGTCAAGATGATGTCGCAGGCTAAGGAGATTATGGTTAATGAAACGCTAAACGGACGGTCCGGGATTAACGGACGCCGGGCATTCTTTGCAGCCGCATTGAGAATGCGCATCATTTGATGCTATTTTTGATACAGCAGGAGGCCGAAATGAGAACCACGGTGACTTTGGACGACGAGTTGATTGCCAGGGCGCAGGAAGTCACTGGCATCAAGGAGCGGTCTGCCCTTTTGAAAGAAGCCCTCACGCGCTTGATACAGGAAGAAGCAGCGCGTCGTCTCATTATGCTGGGCGGCAGCGCACCTGACCTGCAAGCTCCCCCAAGACGCCGCTGGAATCGCGATGGAACATGGGGCGGATCGGATTGGGACAAGTCCGAGTGATCATACTCGATACCTCGATCTGGATCGACCATCTGCGAAAGCGCGAAGAAGAGGTCGAATTTCTGCTCAAGAGACAGCAGATTTTAGTTCATCCCTTCGTTCTCGGAGAGATAGCGCTCGGCTCGATGCCGCAATACGATCTCATCCTTCAATCGCTCTCCGAGTTGCCGCAGGCGACCGTCGCCAGCAATCTCGAAGCCCTCTTCCTGATCAAGCAGCATTCGCTCATGGGAAGCGGCATCGGCTATATCGATGCTCATCTGCTTGCCTCGGCCAAATTGGCCGAAGGCACCCGGCTTCTGACCCGCGACAAGCGCCTGGCAAAAATCGCCGAGGCGCTCGGCGTCGGATAAAACAGATCACATATTCGGATAGACCGGCCCCTCACCGCCCTGCGGCGGCACCCAGTTGATGTTCTGATTGGGGTCCTTGATGTCGCAGGTCTTGCAGTGGACGCAGTTCTGCGCGTTGATGACGAAGGTCTCTTCGCCGTCCTTCTCCACCCATTCATAGACGCCGGCCGGACAGTAGCGCGTCGACGGGCCGGCATAGACGCCGAACTCGGACGATTTCTGCAGGGCCATGTCCTTGACCTGAAGGTGGACCGGCTGATCCTCTTCGTGGTTGGTGTTCGACAGGAAGACGGAGGACAGGCGGTCGAAGGTGAGCACACCGTCGGGCTTCGGATAGTCGATCTTCTTGTGCTTGGAGGCCGGTTCCAGCGAGGCGGCATCGGTCTTGCCGTGACCAAGCGTGCCGAAGAAGGAGAAGCCGAAAAGCTGGTTGGTCCACATATCGAGACCGCCGAGCGCCACGCCCAAGGCCGTGCCGAATTTCGACCAGAGCGGCTTGACGTTCCTGACCCGCTTCAGGTCCTTGCCGATATCGCTCTTGCGCCAGTCGGTTTCGATCTCGGCTACCTCGTCATTGGCACGGCCGGCAGCAATCGCCTCGGCGATGCGGTCGGCGGCCATCAGGCCCGAGAGCACGGCATTGTGGCTGCCCTTGATGCGCGGCACGTTGACGAAGCCCGCCGAACAGCCGATCAGCGCGCCGCCCGGGAAGGAGAGCTTCGGCACCGACTG
>NZ_AJWE01000101.1:0-89109 GCF_000281145.1 Rhizobium sp. CF142
GCCCCGCATGCCGTGCGATGGCTGGCTCGATCAATTCATGAAGGTCGCGGTTGAAACGCTCGCGCGTACCCTCCTCGTCGGTACGGCTGTGCTTGCCATAGCCAACAACATCTGCGATCAGGATTGCTGCCAGCCGACGTTCCACCGCGCGAGGCTCCGAAAATCGTGCCCAATCTAGCACAGACCGCGATGATGTCACCGCGCCCGCCAGATTGGGTTGCGGGACGGAAATTTATTAGCGGGGCTTATAACCACATGCGTCTATAACGCCTAGTTCAGCAATGTTATTGGCCTAAACTAGCAGGAATGTAGGTGCTTGCTAAAGGCCGGAACGATGCGATTTGACCAGCCTGCCTCTAACAATCCAATCGACCAACTCAAGGTGATTGGCCAGCCGATTGAACGCATTGATGGCCCCTTGAAGGCCACCGGAGCGGCCACTTATGCCTACGAATGGCATGATGCCACCACGAATGCCGCCTATGGCTATATCGTCGGTTCGGCCATCGCGAAGGGTCAAATTGCGTCGATTAACCTCGACGCGGCGTGCTCGTCGCCTGGCGTTATCTCGATCGTAACTGCCGAGACTGCAGGAGCACTCGGTCAAGGGGAGTTTTTGGTCGCCAAGCCTCTCGCGGGACCTGAAATCGAGCACTATCATCAAGCGGTTGCCTTGGTTGTGGCGGAAAGTTTCGAGCAGGCTCAAGCCGCGGCGTATCTGATCGGTATCGACTATATTGAAGAAGCTGGCGCCTTTGATCTCAGCGAAGCGATCGAGACAGCCTGCCCTTTGCAAGATGCGAACGCTGATACTGCGGTTGGCGATTTCGATCGAGCCTTTCAAGACGCCCCGTTCCGTCTGGAGGAAATCTACACAACCCCCGACCAATCGCATGCAATGATGGAGCCGCATGCCACTCTTGCGGTGTGGCAGAATGATCACCTGACCCTTTGGTCGTCCCAGCAGATGATCAATTGGGGGATGCGCGACCTGTCGAAGATATTCAATCTGCCAGAAGAAAATCTGCGTCTGATCTCTCCCTTCATCGGTGGCGGTTTTGGCGGCAAGGCAACCGTCGGTGCCGATGCGGTTCTTGCGGCGCTCGGTGCGCGCGCCTCGGGTCGGCCGGTGAAGGTTGCCCATACGCGACCAATGATGTTCAACAACACGACCCATCGCGCGGCAACCAGACAACGCATCCGGCTCGGCGCGGAACCGACGGGCAGAATTACCGCCATTTCGCACGAAAGCTGGTCAGGCAATCTATCAGGCGGCGTGCCAGAAACCGCTGTTATTGCCACTCGCCTCCTCTATGCTGGCGAAAATCGCTTCACCGCGATGCGACTTGCAACGCTTGATTTGCCTGAAGGCAGTGCCATGCGCGCACCTGGCGAGGCCTCTGGCCTGATGGCGCTCGAAATTGCCATGGATGAAATGGCGGAGAAGCTTGGGATCGATCCCGTTGCCTTTCGCATTGTGAACGATACCCAGGTCGATCCGGAGCATCCCGAGCGCCCGTTTTCCACGCGTCAGCTCGTGGAGTGTCTACGGACGGGTGCAGAGCGGTTTGGTTGGGCAAAACGCATTGCCACACCCGGTCTTGTTCGGGACGCAGGATTGCTGATCGGGATGGGCGTCGCTTCGGCTATCCGTGGAAATCGCGTCCGTGATTCTGGGGCGCGCGTGAGGCTCAACGCTGAGGGCCGCGTGACCGTTGAGACCGATATGACGGATATCGGCACCGGCACGTACACGATCATCGCCCAAACCGCAGCAGAGATGCTGGGACTGCCCATCAGCATGGTCACGGTCCGCCTTGGCGACTCTCGCTTCCCCAGGGCGTCGGGATCCGCAGGTCAACGCGGCGCAAATTCTTCGACCGCAGGCGTTTACGCAGCCTGCATCAAATTGAGGGAGGCGGTTCTCAGAGCACTCGGCTTTAACCTTGCGGCGGCTGAGTTTGCTGACGCCCATGTCCACTCCGTTGGACGACGCATCCCGCTGGCGGAGGCGGCCAAGGATGGCGACATAGTTGCAGAAGATAGGATCGAATTCGGCGATCTCGGCAAGACATATGAACAACAGACATTCGGGGCGCAATTTGCCGAGGTTTCTGTCGATCCCTATACTGCCGAGATCCGCGTCAGACGCATGCTTTCAGTGTGTGCCGCCGGCCGAATCCTCAATCCAACGACTGCGAGAAGTCAGATCCTGGGCGCGATGACCATGGGTATTGGCGCTGCCCTGACAGAGGAACTGGTCGTCGATAAACGCAGAGGGTTTTTCGTCAATCATGACCTTGCCAGCTACGAGGTCCCCGTGCATGCCGATATTGCACAACAGGACGTCATTTTCCTCGATGAACTGGATCCGCTATCCTCGCCTATGAAGGCGAAAGGCGTGAGCGAACTTGGGCACACCGGTGTCGCCGCGGCAATTGCCAATGCTGTCTACAATGCCACCGGCGTTCGCATTCGGGATTATCCGGTGACAATCGAAAAATTGCTTTCACATCTTCCGCAAGCACCGTGACGCATCAATATAGCAACTGGATCCGTTGGTTTGGCGCGAACGCCTACTTTGCCGCCGGACGCCTCATGGTCGATTCTTGGGTTCAAGATCTTGCCCAAGAGAGTAACGCGCCCGTGCCGCTCAGCTCGCCATCGCTTCTCCCGTCGCCAAGGACAATTGCTGCAAGGTCCTGTTAGCATCCCCGCACGCTGGCGCAATTCCGCGACGACCTCGGTGCCATCGATCTGTTCGAGAAAGTAGTCGCGCACGACCTGCGCGCTGCCTTCTCCGAATTCTGGGTGGATCGGCAGATCGATGCATTTGTCTCCTCATTGGATCACAGGCGGCGATAGCCCGCAAAACGACATCATCGTGCAAAGATAAGACCTTCTCATCGGGCGTAAACACATGATCCCGCGGTCGTCTTGTGGCGGTCGCAAGGCGGATCGGCCAGCCACATCGGACATGTGTTCGAGCCGTTCCGCGATCTGACTGGGAGGCCGATATCTCGTTGCAAGATAAACGCGCCAAATCGCGTTGATCCAGCCTGAACACCATTGGGTCGACAGCGTCGCCGTAGAGGTCGAATGCTTCGCGGTCCGGATCCAGGCGACCACCGCCGACCGACTAGCCGCGATCGCCACTTCAATCCAACCTGTGCACTTTCAGTCAAAACTAACTGCAGACCTGGACACGACGGCTCCACTGCTTGTGGCCATAATGGCTTCAAGGATGAGAGGAGATTTCATGCGTTTCGCGGATAAGACCGCCCTGATTACGGGTGGGGGAACAGGAATTGGGGCTGCAGTCGCGCGCCGCATTCGATTGGAGGGAGGAAATGTTGCGCTCGTTGGGCGCCGTCCTGACCCGCTTCACGCCGTCGCCGAAGAGATCGGAGCAACCGTCGTGGTTGCCGACGCTGCTGACGGCACCGACATGAAGGCAGCCGTCCTTGCCGTCGCCGAGAAGTATGGCGGCCTGGATATTCTCGTAGCCAATGCAGGCGGTCATGGTGTCGGTCCGACGGTCAGTATGTCAGACGAGACTTGGGACTTGGCGGCCCGGCTCAATCTTAACACCGCCTTTGTCAGTGCGCGCGAAGCGCTGCCACATCTGATCGAGTGCAAAGGCAACATCGTTATACTTGCCTCGATAGCCGGGCTTTTTGCGGGTCCCGATGCCGCAGGCTACGTTACCATGAAACACGCCTGTATCGGCCTGGCAAAGTCGCTTGCTCGAGATTACGGCCGCCTCGGCGTTAGGACCAACACTGTCTGCCCAGGTTGGGTGACGACAGCCATGGCCGACGAGCAGATGGAATTTATCGTGAAGAAATTCAAGTTGAAGAGCATTGAGGAAGCCTATGCGCTTGTGACGAAGGACGTGCCGCTTGGCTGCCCCGCAACGCCTGAAGATGTCGCAAATGCCGTTTGCTTCTTGGCCTCGGCGGATGCGGCGATGATCAACGGCGCTATCCTGACAGTCGACGGCGGAGCCGGAACCGTCGATCTACCCACGCTCGCATTCGCTTAAGGAGGAGACATTATGGGCCAGAATCCGAAAGACTGGAAAACCTACGATGAATTTGCATACGGCATCGATACGAACCGTTTGCCGCCGACGAATGCCTTTGCCGGCTCATCCCACCGGATTGCTTTTGACGATGGCCGCAAGCTCGAACTCGCCTTTCAAGAGGATAAGGTGCAGTGGTCGGACGGAAAAGACAGCGCAGCTGACAAGGTTGAGGTCATCGAGGTCGGGCCCGACACCTTCTTCATCGAGATTATCTTTTCGGGTCGACCCAAAGAAGCCGAGACGCTAATCCTCAATGTTTCCAGACGCCGCGCTCTGTCGATCTATTCGAAAGTGCGCGAAAGGGAAGACGCCGTCGGAGAGCCCCAGGTGGCGCAGATTTTTCGGCCCGGCATTGTCGAAGGCGGGGCGGTCAGCGGACCGGTGCCGGCCGAAAGCCGCGACCTGATCGGGCTGAGAGCGCATTTCACCTATAGCCCGAACCACGTCTACGAGCATACCTATCTCTCGTCGCAACGTTATGCTTGGCAATGCCTCGTCGGCGTGCAACGCGGGCACGGCGACGTCGACTTGACGACAACATATAAGTTCGATGAAGACCAGTACATTTTCACGTTTCGGGAATTCAAAATCGCAGTTGCCTCGACATTCTTCTACAATTTCAAAGATATGCGTTCGACCGGCAAGTTCCTCGGCATCACCGGTGATGGCCGGATCCAGAACAGCCCGGCCGGCGCCTTCATCCGCAAGGCGTCGATGACCTACTACCTTCCCGGACAGGAACCAGTTTGAAAGGCAGAATGATGCGCACAGCCTATGAGATCGTAAAGGCACACTACGACGCCAACGAGCGCCGTGACATGGACGGCATGCTAGCCGACATCGCTGCTGATTGCCGATGGACGGAAATGGATGGCTTTCCCTGTGCCGGCACTTATGTCGGTCCGCAAGAGGTTTTCAAAAATGTCTTCGTTACACTGGGAGAAGCTTTCGACGGATATACTTTCACCCTGGAACGCCTGCTGGATTCCGGCAGCGACGTCATTGGCATCGGTGATTATGCAGGGACTCACAAGCAGACCGGCAAGTCCTTCAAGGCACGTGTCGTCCACGTCTGGGGCGTCGCAGACGACAAGATTCGGCGTTTCGAACAATTTACCGACACGCTGCGTGTGGCGGATGCAATGCGGTAAATGCGGAAGCACCGCGTAACCGAATTCACGCGGCACCGATCTTTCGCCATTTGGAGGGCGAAAGCGCGTAACGGCCGCGAAACGCCCGGGAGAAATGCGCGCTCGAAGAGAACCCGAGCGCAAAGGCAATCTCGGATATTTCGCCCGGGCGGCATGTAGCGTCCCGTAACCGGGACGCGGCTTTTTCCAGCCGCAGGCTCCAGATATAGCCGGCCGGTGTCGTGCCCTCGACCTCGAAGGCGCGATAGACATAGCGTACGGAGCACCCCATACGGCGCGCGATCATGCCGACATCGAGATCGGGCCGTGAAATGTGGTCCGAGACGAAGTCCTTCACACGCCGTCGCAGCAGGTCGAGGGAATGGGCGATTGATCTTTCCCGCTGCGGATCGACGCCGATCATGGTGCGAACGAGTTCGATCATCGTCTGGCCGAGGCTGGCGCGCGCTGTGTCGTCCAACTCGCCGATCTCTCGGATTGTCGCATCCATCAGCGAAAGCAGGATCCGCTGCATCCCCGCGTGCTCGGGCATCGCGACAAACGGCTCCATCAACCGGGTGACCGCTGCAGCTGGTAGTGCGCGCCGGGGCAGTTGCAGAAGAAGCAGGCGGACAGCTGTTCTGTTGGTCAGCACGTAGGGACGGCTTGGATCATAGATGACGATCGCGTCGGCACCCACGGGGACGTGGCGGCCATTCTGGGTGAGGGAGGAACAACCGTGTGTCTGGACGACTAGTTTGATGGCATCGGGATTGTCCGAGCCGAGGGTCACACGCCCGCCAAAAACGGTATGCGTGTCCGCTTCCAGCCGCGTCAGGCGGCAGGTACCGAGCATTGCCGACACCAGCCGACTTTTGTCTTCGTCGCCACGTTGAAAATCGAGCCGCACATTGCCGAACAAACTGCGGGCAACACTTGGAAAGTCTTTCCCTTTTGCAACTTCAACGGATGAGAAAACCTGTTCCACGATCTCTCCTCATGAGGTCAGGTAGCCGCCGTCGACCGGCAGGCAGGCGCCGGTTATGTAGCGCGCCGCCTCGGACGACAGGAACACAATCGCGTCGGCGACTTCCGCCGCCTCGCCCCATCGTCCTGCCGGAATGCGATTTCTGATCGGTGTCGAGACGATCTCATCGGCAAACAATGCGCGGCTGAGTGGTGTTACGATCCAGCCCGGCGCGACAGCGTTGACGCGAATATTTTCCGCAGCAAATTCCTGCGCCAACGACTTGGTCAATTGGACGATCGCCCCTTTGCTCGCCGAATAACCTGGCCGGTCGGCCGCGCCAAACGTCGAATACATGGAGGCAATGTTGATGATGGACGATCCGGATTTCATCCGTCCACGACCCAGGCGACAACAATCCATGACCGACGTCAGGTTGATTGCGATGACCTCGTCGAATTTCTTCTTCTCCCATTCGTCACGATCACGGCTGACGCCGGTGCAGTTTACAAGGACGTCGATCTGATCGAGGGTCGCAAAGAAATCGTCGAGAGCGCCGGGCTGAAGGACATTGATTTCCCGGCTCTCGATGCGCTCGCTGCGCGGCCCGGTCATGGCGCCAAGGCCACAACAGACGACGTGGGCACCGAGCTCGGCAAAACGATCAGCCGTCGCAGCCCCGATGCCCGATGTTCCGCCGGGAATAACGACCGTGCGGCCGGCAAAAGGATCGTTGGCAAAGGTCATCATCTCTCCTTGAGATCAGCTGGCGAGATAGGCGCCATGCAGGATTTCGGGATTGGCCTTCAACGTCGCGGAGGCGCCGTCATAGACCAGCCGACCGCGCTCCATGACCATCGCGTGATCGGCAAGATCGAGAGCAAGATTGGCGAACTGTTCGATGAGAAGCACACCAATGCCGTTTTGGGCCGCCATCTTCAGCGCTTCCGCCAGCCGTTTGACGACAGTCGGCGCCAGCCCAAGCGAAAGCTCATCGACCACCATGAAGCCCGGCTTGGCGATGAATGCCTGTGCCATCGCAACCATCTGCTTCTGCCCCCCTGAGAGATCGGAAGCTAGCTGGCGTTTGCGCTGGGCAAGTTCCGGAAATATCTCATAGGCTCTTTCGAGCCCTTCGCGGCGGGCGGATGGCGAGCCGTCGAGCGCGGCAACGAGAATGTTGTCTTCCACCGAGAGCTGGCCGAGCACCCGATGCCCCTCCGGCACCAGCGCGAGACCGGCCCGGCGGATGCGATCAGGCGAAAGCCCGTTTAGTGACATCGCGTCGAGCCGCATCGCGCCGCGAGCAACAGGCAGGACGCCAGCCAGCGCCATGACTGTGCTGGACTTGCCTGCACCGTTAGCACCCAGTAACGCGGTGATTTCTCCGCTCCGTATCGCAAAGGAGAGATCGTGAATGACCCGCTTGCCACCGCGCTCGACGGCGAGGTTTTCGACGACCACGGATGAGATCGCTGCCATCTCAAAACTCCCCTAGATAGGCGCGGCGGACATTCGGGTCTGCAAGCACGATTTCCGTCGGCCCCAACGCCAGCAGTTTTCCATAGTCGAGCACCATCGTTTCGCTGCACATGGCGCGAATGAGCTCGACGTCATGATCGATCACCAGCACTTGCGCCCCGACTTCGGCGGGGATGCGCAATATGAGTTCGCGAAACATGCCGCCCTCCTCTTCGGTCAGGCCGGCTGCGGGCTCATCGAGCAGGATAAGCTTGGGATTGCCGATCACGCATTTGCCGAGCTCGACCAAACGGCGCTGGAAGAGATTGAGCGATTGGCCGAGCTTGTCGGCCACTGTTCGAAGACCAACAAAGGCAAGGGCGCCATCAATGGCCGCAGTGCGATGTAGCGGCGCGACCACGTGGTCTGCAATCGCGGCGAGATTGCCCGACACCGTAAGATCCTCGACGACCTGCTCTGTCTGGAAAGAGCGGCGCAGGCCCGCACGCACGCGCTGCAGAGGGGTAAGGTCCAGAAGTTGATCGCCATTCAGCGCAACGCTGCCTTCAGCCGGCCTGACGAAACCGGAGAGAACATTGAGGAGGGTCGTCTTCCCCGCGCCGTTCGGGCCAATCAGGCCGGCGATCGGCGCGGCGAGTGTTCCCGTCAGATCATTGATCGGCCTGACCCCACCGAACTGGACGACGAGATTGTCGATGGCGATCATCGTGCTCTCTCCTTTGCCGAACGGAATTGCAGCCGGGCAGCCAGCGATGCGATCTGCCCGGCAATGCCGGATGGTGCCGTGGCCAATGCCTGGAACAGCGCGACACCAAAAATGCCGATGGTCACATAGCCATCGACGCCGAGATCGGTCAGCAATGCCGGGACCGCTCGCAGCAGCAGCCCGGCAATCAGCGCCCCGTACCAGTTGTAGACACCGCCAACGATCGCCAGCGCGAAGAGATTCAAGCTCTCGAAAGCGCCAAAGGCACGACCATCGAGCTGACCGACGTTTCCGGCCAGAAGTGCACCGGCAACACCCGCGAGGAACCCGCTAAGCGCGAACGCCCACGCCTTGTAAGTCAGGACATCAACGCCGCTTGCAATGGCAACCGTCTCGCCCTTGCGGATCAGAGCCCAGGCGCGGCCGGGTCGTCCCAACTTGTGCCATTGGGCGATCAGCAGAGCGATCGTCGCGGCAAGACAAACATAGAGGAAATAGCCGACCGCTCCCTCGGCAATCTCGGGCCGAGGCAACATGGCGCGGCCGGAACCGTCGGCGCGGCCGAGAAAACCGTCGCCGCCGTCGGGAAAGCCCCAGGCGCTGATGATGATCTGGAATGCACCCGCCAGCATCAGAGTGACAAGGGCAAGATAAAGCCCCCTCAGGCGCAGAGCCGGCAAGCCGAAGGCGAGGCCGACCACGGAAGCGATGATCCCTCCGGCCAGAAGGCTGACTTCGAACGGCGGGTGAAAGGCGTGGCCGACGCGAAGCGTTACCCAGCCGCCAACCCCGACAAGCGCGAATTGGCAGAGTGAGACGAGGCCGAGCTGCCCATAGAGGATCGCCAGACCCGCCACCGAGAGCGACAGTGCCACCGCAGAGGTCGCCGCCGAGAGCCAATAGGAATTGGCAAAGCCCATGACCACGGCGGCAAACAGAGCCATCGTCGCGGGGACCTGGAGAAGCTGTTTGGGAAAGCGCGTCACCGGGACGCGTTCCGGTAATGCCTGTATGATCGGCTGCGAAGTCATCATCGGTCCTTCAACACGGCCTTGGCCGTACTCCCCAAAATCGTGACCGCGACGAGCGCGATAATGAAAGGCGCGGCCGCGCGATAGGGCGATATCCAGCCGAGCGGAGTAAGCGCAGCCTCGGCAATGCCGATCAGAAGCCCGGCGACAGCCGTTTGCCAAAGCGAGTGCAACTGACCGAGAATTGCGGCCGCGATCGCTGGGATCACCAGCAACGTCAGGAACGTGCCCTGCAGGCGGACGAGGTCGGCAAGTAGCAGGCCGGCGAAACCGGAGAAGACGCCAGTAATGACCCAGGCGGCCGTCTCGGTGTAGAGGATGCGAACACCGAGGATTGCGCTCAGGTCGCGGTCGTTCGCCAAGGCTCGCATGTCAAGGCCAAGGCGCGTTCGATTGAGCAGCAGCGTGATCGCGCCGACCATGACGACCGCAAGCAGGATGGCGATGATGCGCGTGTAGGTCAGGCGAACGCCGAAGAGGGAAACAAACATCTGATCGGTCGGAAACTGCAGGCGACGCGGCAGCTCACCCCAGATCACTCCCATCAAGGCGATCAGCACCAGAGCCGGCGCCAAGGTCCCGACGGCACGCACGACCGTGTCGCGATGCGACAGCATGGGTGCGAAGATGCGTCCGTAAAGGAAGCTTATTGCCGTGGACACGACGACGGCTGCCAGGATAGCAACGGCAAGCGGCATTTTCCATTCGAGAAGCTGCCAGGCGCAGTGCGCGCCGATAGCACCAAACGCACCAAAGGCGAAGTTGAGTACCCCGGTCGCGCGGAAAAGAACGACGAGGCCGACGCCTGAGAGGGCATAGACGGCCCCAATTCCGAGACCCGATATGAGAAATGGTAAGAAGGTCATGAGCGGATTCCGATGTGGCGGCCGAAGAGATAGCTGGCAAGCGTATCCCGTGGCTCAGGCCACGGGATGATGCGTGATGCCTCGATTTACGGCGCAAGTCCGGCGCTCTTTTCAAAGGCGCGGATATCGGCCAACTCCGGATCGGGTGATGGTGCGCAATCGGAAATCACCTTCCACTTGCCGCCTTCGCTGACCGCCATGCGCGTCGTTGAATTCGCATTGTGGCGCGGCTGACCATCGCCGAAATACCAGGGCGCGCAGAAAATGTCGCTGGCAAAACCCTTGACCTGCCGGACAGCGGCGCTGGTGCTTTCGCGCGTGATGTCCTTGGGATCGAGTGACATCAGTGCCTTTTCCGCAATGCGGGCGGCAAGATATCCGGCCTGGGCGAACGTGTCGCGCGGATCGGAAGGCTGGCCATATTGGTCCATGACGGCAAGCCAGTTCTGATTGTCGGGCGTCGCAGCCTCAAGATCGTTGAACTCCATATTGACATAGAAGTTTCCATCCCAGCCTGCGCCGATCGTGCCGGGCACCGAAAGATCGTAAGCCGACGCGGCACTCAGGAATTTGATGGTCTGGTTGAGCCCCTGTTCTTCGGCCGCGGTCAGAAGCGGGATTGTGACGCCCTTGGGAAGGCCGAGGATAATCACATCAGGCTTGGAAGCCGCGGCTTGCAGTATGGTCGAGGTCGAGTCGGCCGTACCGGGATCCATCAGGATCGTTTCGGCAGTAAAGCCTTTTTCCTTGGCCAGCGATGCAATACCGTCGCAGGACCAAGTACCGACGTTCGGGATGTTCGGACCGATGCAAACGACCGACTTTGCCTTGAGATGATCCAAGGCATAGCCCATGGCGCCCAGCGTGGAGACGCGCGGTCCGGCATTCGTGGCTGCGTAGTTCTCGGCAAAGAAGCATTCGCGAGGAACACCGACGCCAGCGACGACGACAATGCCGGATTTCTTGTAGAAATCGGCATTTGCGCCACATTCGACAAAGCTCGAATTGCCGACCATCAGCACCGCCTTCTCATCGTTGACGAGCTTGGCGGCCAGCTGAGCGGCCGTCTCGGGATTCCACTGATCGTCTTCCACCAGATATTTGACAGGTCGCCCCTTGATACCGCCATTGGCGTTCAAGCAGTCGAAATAAGCCTTGGCGGCCCTGGTCGAGTTCGAAAAATCATCCGGACCGGTTTTGCCGGTGATCGCACCGATGACGATCGGCTCGCCGGTCGCCGGTTTGCCGGTATTGTCGCCGCAGGACGCGGCCGAATGGGCACTGAACGCCGAAAGCAGCGTCAGGCCGAGACCGACGACCAGCCCCCTCATATCTATTCTCATCGTTTCCTCCTCCAGTTTTCGTTGCTGTCCGCACTCCCCGCGGACGTCTTCCATGGTGGAACCCCTGCCTCAGCCGGTAATCGCCTTGCCTGTCATGAAGGCGGCGGCGCGGGCTGCGATCATCATCACCGGCGCATTGGTGTTGCCCGATACCAGCGTCGGCATCACCGACGCGTCACATACCCTCAGCCCTTCGACGCCGCGCACCTTCAGATCGGCTCCGACGACCGCCATCGGATCGTCTGCGCGGCCCATACGCGCCGTGCCTGCCGGATGGAAAACGGTCTTGGCAGTCTGTCGGATATAGTCGCGCAATGCCGCAGGATCATTTTCGACCCCCGGCTTCGGCAGGATGCGTCGCTTGACCAGCTTCGCAAGTGCTGGCGCATCCAGAATGCGGATCGCTGTCTCGACGCCACGCACCAGCGTATCGAGGTCAGCCGGATCGGAGAGAAGATTGGCGTTGAAATCCGCCCTGTCGTTCGGATCAGCGCTTCTCAGGCGAATGGTGCCGCGCGAGCGCGGCCTGAGGTAGCAGGGGCCGAGACTGAGACCGTGACCGGGTTCGGGATCGCGATCGACGAAGCCCACAAGAACTGGCAGCACATGGAACTGGACATCCGGCTGGCCCGTGCCTGCAGTATCGACGAAACCACCGCATTCGACGACGTTCGACGCGAGCAGGCCGCGATGCGACAGCAGGTAGCGCGCCATATGTCCGACCGCGCGAATCCCGCTGTCATGTCCGAGAATGGAGATCGGCTCGTGCGTTTCGCCTTGAACCGGCACTTCGAGATGATCCTGATAGTTTGCGCCAACGCCTGGCAGGTCCGCCACCACATTGATGCCGTGAGAGCGGAGATGCTCGGCCTCGCCAATGCCGGAAAGCTGCAGGATCTTGGGTGTCGCGATCGCACCTGCCGTCAGGGCGATTTCCTTGGAAGCGGTGAAGACGGTCCCGTCCTGCAACGCCACACCCGTCGCCCGCCGGCCTTCGAACAGGATGCGGGCGACCTTTCGTTCGGTCAGGACCGTGACGTTCGGCCGTGTCTCCGCGTCGCGCAGAAACGCCTGCGCGGAACTCCAACGACGCCCCTTGTAAGTCGTGCTCTGGTAGAATCCGACGCCTTCCTGGTTGGCGCCGTTGAAGTCCGGATTGTATGGAATGCCGATTTCCGTTGCAGCCTGAACGAAGGCTTCGCTCAGCGGATGACGATGGCGGGGATTCGAGACGTGCAGGCCACCCTTCCGGCCATGGAACTCGCCATTGAGGCTCTCGTTGTTCTCAAGTGACCGGAAGGCAGGCAGCACATCGTCGTAGGACCAGCCGTGACACCCCATCTGCGACCAGGTATCGTAGTCATTCTTGTGGCCACGGATGTAGATCATCGCATTGACGGAACTGCCTCCGCCAAGCACATTTCCTTGCGGGGTAATGCAAGGGCGGCCGTTGAGGCCTTTCTCCGGTTCGGATGCATAGGGGTGAATGTCGACCCCCTTGCCAAGAACCTTGAAGAAGGTTGCCGGAATGTGGATCCAGGGGTCGGCGTCACGCCGGCCGGATTCGACCAGCAGTACCTTGTTGGCCGGGTTCTCGGAGAGCCGGTTTGCCAGCACGCAGCCGGACGATCCGCCACCGACGATGATATAGTCGAAGTTCGTCATGGTTCAGCTCAGCACCGTCTGGATCGTGGTAAATTCCTTCAGCCCTTCGGCGCCGAACTCGACACCGATGCCCGATTGCTTGACGCCGCCGAAGGGCGCGTTCGGCTGGATCGTGCCGTGCTTGTTGATCCATACCGAACCGCATTCGAGCTGCATTGCGTAGCGTTTGGCTTTTTCGGCGTCCGCCGACCAGACCGAACCGCCAAGCCCCGCCGGATTGGTGTTGGCGCGGGCGATGACCTCATCGATATCGGTATAGCGAATAATCGGCAGCGCCGGCCCGAACTGCTCCTCGTCGACGAGGCGTACCCCGTGGTCGACATCGGCAACAAGTGTGATCGGATAGAAATAGCCCGGCCGATCGATCGGCGTGCCGCCGACGAGAACGCGGCCGCCATTTGCGCGCGCGTCATCGACGAGTTCGCGAACTTTGTTGAACTGCATCTCGTTCTGGACCGGACCGAGAATGCTGGTTTCGTCAAGGCCGTCGCCGATGACGATCCTGCCGGCATAGTCGGCGAGCCTTGAACAAACGTCTTCGTAAATGCTGTCGTGCACATAGAGGCGCTTCAGCGCCGCACAGGTTTGGCCGTTGTTGATGAATGCGCCCCAGAACAAGCCTTCAGCGATCTGTGCGGGATCGGCATCGGGAAGCACGATACCGGCATCGTTGCCGCCAAGCTCGAGCGTCAGACGCTTCAAGGTCGCAACAGCCGAGGCCATGATCTTCTTGCCGGTCTCGGTTGAGCCCGTGAAGGTCATTTTGGCGACACCGTCATGAGACGACAGCGCCGCACCAATGCTGTTTTCGCCGGTGATGACATTGACGACGCCGGGCGGCAGCACTTCGTTCATGATCTCGACAAGGCGGATCGTCGAGAGGGGTGTCAGTGGAGAGGGTTTGATGATGACCGTATTGCCGGCACGCACCGCCGGCACGATGTGCCAGCAAGCGATCATCACCGGCCAATTCCAGGGCGTGATCGAACCGACGACGCCGATGGGTTTACGATGCAATTCGACACGGCCCTCATTGTCGTCCTGCAGGATTTCAACCGGCAGGTTCAGTTCGGCCGTGTGGCGCGTCCAGGCAAGCGCGCCGCCGATTTCGAACCGGGAACCGAGACCATTGAGAGGCTTGCCCTGCTCCAGCGTCAAAAGGCGAGCAAGCTCCTCGCCATTAGCTGCGATCTTTTCGGCAATAGCACGGCACGCTACCTGGCGCTCTTCTTCCGACACTTGACTCCAGGTCCGAAAGGCGGCCGAAGCTGTGGCGACGGCATGGTCGAGATCCGCCGGCGTCGCCAGCGGCATCTGACCGACGACTTGGCCAGTCGAAGGGTTGCGAACGTCGGCATATGTTGCGGTCTCGATACGTGTTCCGCCGATGAACAGACTGTACTGCTTCACGATTGGCACCTCCCTGAGCTTTGGAAGGAGTATGGCGGGGTAGAAGAAAACCGTCTTGGGCAGGAGCGCGCCACGACTTGGCTTGAAACGCAACAGGTCGTGGGCTCGTCAAGTATTCATGTCGCGCTATTGTGCGGTTGATGTCAGCGGTCTGAGCAGATCGGTCGGCGCGCAGTCGAACAGATCCTTGAAGCTGCGATTGAAATAGGAAATATCATTGAAGCCGGCTGAATAGGCGACTTCCGCAATCGTTCTTGCGCTCTTTTGATCTTTGATCTGTGCGATCTTTTCACGCACGAGGCGTAACCGCTTGTCACGGATGACCGTCGTGCAGGTCATGCCGATACCCTGAAAATCCTGTTGCAACGTGCGGATGGATACACCGATCCGTGTCGCCAGCCACTTGGCGCAAAGATCGCTTTCCGTCAGATGTCGGTCGATCAGTATGTCGACCATTTGCAGTCGCCGCGACGCGCTGTCGTTAAGAGCGGACATGGCGTCGCCATTTGAGACGAAGGCCTGCCGCGTCGCATTGAACATCAGGTGCCGCAGATTGGCAGAGGCAGCATCCGATGCCGACGTCGACATGATCTTCGCCACCAGCGCCTGCAGCATCATTGCCATCGGATCATAGGCTTCCAGCTTGCGGGCGATGTCGAAATCGATCGGGCTTTCGGCATACATGATCTGGCGCGGCAAATGCAGCGATAGATGATTGCTGAACTGCCCGCCGAAATGGAATGTCGTCGGTCGGGTCGAATCGACGAGAATGCAATCTCCGACATCCAGAATTGCCTGCTGGCCGACATGCTCGACGCCGCAGGATCCTTCGAGCTGCATGATGAGAAAAAGATGTTCGTTGGCGTCTCGGCGAATGTCGTCCCAATCGCGATGGACGCGGTCGAGATCATTGGAGACATGGGCAAACTCCATACCGCAGACATCGATACGCCGGGCAGCCCCCGTCACGGCCTTGCCGCTTTCCATCGCTTTCGGATTGAAGTTGCCGCAGATCGACTGGAGGTCATTGGTCCATTGATCATAGGAAACGGTTGCCCACGCGCTTTGCATCAGGGCCTGATTATTCAAGAGTTCCAACTCTGCCTCCCAACAGTGTCAGTCGACGATATTTCGTCTCGCGCAAATCTCCCATAAGCGCAAAAAGGCGGCAACCACCTGAGACTGGTAAAATGGAAGAGTGTCGAAGATCCGTCGTACTGTCAATATACTTCACATGTTAAATACAATCCGTCATTCGCGTCTATCCGCATCGACTATGTTTTGCCGCCGCCATTCGCTGGGCGGCATGCCGGTTCGCGTACGGAAGAAGCGCGAGAAATAGGCGGCATCCTTCAAACCTACCTCGTAGGCTATGTCTTCAAGCGGACGGATGGTGAAAAGCAACAGCCGCTTGGCCTCGATCAGACGGCGCTCGGCAATCATATCCTTCACGCCCCGGCCGAAAGCCATATGCGCGGCCTTGGCAAGAAGATGCGGCGTGGTGCCAAGGCTCGAAACGTAGCGCTCGACCGGCCAGTTCTCACGAAAATGCCGGTCGATCAGCCGTCGAAGTTCGGTAGAAAGCAAGCGTTGCGGCGATTGCGCCAGCATCGGCGCGTCCGAAGCCAGGCGCCCGATCTGGGTCAGCGCGGCAGCGGTCAGCGGTGGGATGATCTTGTCGGCCTGCCCTCTTTCCTCGGCATACTCCTCCAGGATCAATCGCATGGTGCTCCCCAGTCTCTGCCAGAGCGCCTCCGCGCCCTGTCCCGTCACCATCACCGGGCGATCGGTCGGCAGGGTCGTCTGACCGGCGATCGATGGCAGCAGACTGTCTGCGATCGACACGACGATCGCGTCTGAGACAAGCGGATCGACGTTGAAACCGTGAACCACGCCGCTCGGGACGAAGCTGACGGCAGGCGCCAAAAAGTCCAAACGTTGATCTTCTATAAAATAGAAACCGCTGCCGCTGGTCCAAAAAGTGACCTGCATCATCCGATCATGCTTGTGGGCTCGGACCTGGCCGGAATGGAGATTTGCTCGCGCCATCACCGTTTCCACATGAAGAAAACCGATCTCCAAAGGACGATCCGGTTCGCCATAAACAAAGAAACTTGGGACGATATCGCTCATGTCGGTCACCGAGAAAAGTACAAGTGATTTCTCTATTCTGTGCATGGTGGAGGGCGGACGCAAGGACTAGCTTTGACCGACATCATAGGAGGAGACGATGAGAGCAGAAGAGTTCCGGGCCGATACCAAGCGGCCTTTCACAGGCGAGGAATATCTAGCCAGCCTGCGCGACGGCCGCGAGGTCTACATCAATGGCGAGCGCGTCAAGGACGTGACGGCGCATCCGTCGATGCGCAATTCCGTGCGATCGCTTGCAAGGCTCTACGATGCGCTGCATGCGGAGAAGACGAAGGATCGCCTGACATCGCCGACTGACACCGGCTCTGGCGGTTACACCCACAAATATTTCCGTGTCGCAAAGTCCTCCGCCGATCTCGTTGCCCAGCAGGGTGCGATTGCCGATTGGGCTCGCATGTCCTACGGATGGATGGGTCGCACCGCCGACTACAAAGCGGCATTGATGAATACGCTGGGCGCCAATGCCGACTGGTATGGTCCCTTCAAGGACAATGCGCTTGCCTGGTACAAGCGCGCCCAGGAAGCGGCCCTGTTTATGAACCACGCGATCGTCAACCCACCGATCGACCGCCACAAGCCGGCGGATGCCGTAAAAGACGTGTTCGTGCATATCACCAAGGAAACCGATGCAGGCATCTATGTCTCGGGCGCCAAGGTAGTGGCGACGTCCTCTGCGCTGACGCACTACAATTTTCTGGCGCAAAGTTCGGCGACGGTTACAGAAGACCCGTCGCTGTCAGTGATGTTCATCGTTCCGATGAACGCGCCTGGCATCAAGATGTTTTGCCGCGTTTCTTATGAGGAAACCGCAAACCGCGTCGCCACGCCATTCGACTACCCGCTCTCTTCCCGTTTCGATGAGAACGACGCCATCCTCGTTCTAGACAATGTCTTCATCCCTTGGGAAGACGTGCTGGTTTTGCGCGATGCGCCGAAGATCCTGTCCTTCCATCCCGCTTCCGGGTTCATGCACGGCTATTGCTTTCAGGGCTGTACGCGTTTTGCCGTCAAACTCGATTTCCTGGCAGGTCTGCTCGCCAAGGCTTTGCGGGCGACCGGTGGGGATGCCTTCCGGGGCAATCAGGCTGCACTTGGCGAAGTCATCGCGTTGCGTCACATGTTCTGGAGCTTTTCCAATGCGATGGCCTACAATCCGATCCCTTGGGCGAGCGGCGCGGTGCTTCCGAATCTCGAAGCGGCCCTTGCCTATCGCACTTTCATGTCGGAAGCCTATCCCCGCGTAATCGAGACGGTTCGCAAGGTCGTCGCCTCGGGACTGATCTACCTGCCGTCCTCGGCTAAGGATTTCGGCAATCCCAACATCGATCGTTATCTCAGCCAATATGTGCGTGGCTCCAACGATATGGGCCATATCGAGCGCATCAAGATCATGAAGCTTTTGTGGGACGCAACTGGGACCGAGTTCGGCGGACGACATGCGCTCTACGAGCTGAATTATGCCGGGGCACCGGAAGAAGTCCGCCTTCAGGTGCTCAAGGGAGCCGAGCGTGGCGGTCGACTGCGCGAAATGGAGGCCTTGGTCGATACGTGCATGAGCGACTATGACGAGAACGGCTGGACCGGCGATACCTGGTTGCCGCCGATCGGCGATGCAGACACGTTCCAATCGGCAGCTGAATAGGAGGCGACCATGGAGGAGGCCGTTTCCAAGACCGAGTTCCGCAACGCTATGGCGCGCGTCTGCGCGCCGGTCAACGTCATCACCACCAACGGACCCGCCGGACGCGGCGGGTTCACGGCAACTGCCATGTGCAGCGTGACCGACGAGCCGCCGACACTGCTCGTGTGCATGAATAGTCGATCCGCCCAAGCTGCAATGTTTCTGGAAAACCACCGGTTCTGCGTGAACGTGTTAAGCCATGACCACAGAGAACTGGCAGGGAAATTTGCCGGGTCAACCGCCGATATGGAGGCGCGCTACGCCTCTGCGGACTGGATCGCAATGCCTTCAGGCACGGATGCTCTCGCCGATGCGATCGTCTCGTTTGATTGCGAACTGTCGGAGGCAAGACTCGTCGGCAGCCATCACATCTTCATCGGGCGGATCGCCGGCATCAGATCCCGCCCCGATGGGAATGCGTTGCTTTATTTTGACCGGAACTATGTCCATGTCCCGACGCAACTTGGCAGCTTCGGGGGATGAAGCGGGAGAGTTGTCTGCCGCCTTGCTTTACCAAGGCATGGGAGGCATCCGGCTACTTGTTCAGCGTCGCCAGTTCGTCGAGCATATCCAGCAGCATATCGATCCGTTCCCGACCAAACCGCTGCTCTAGCGCCGTGTAAATCATACGGCTGTCGGGGCTGACTTCATTGATGACCTTCAACCCGGCGGCTGTGATCTCGAGCAGAATGCGGCGACCGTCTTCAGCATCCTTGCTCTTGGTGATGAAGCCACGTTCCTCCAGGGACCGGATGATCCGCGTCAGGCTAGGCGCTAGAATGAAGGCTCGTTCCGATAGCTCTGAGGCATCCAATGTTCCGGCTTCCGCCAGAATGCGGATCACCCGCCATTGCTGTTCCGTTACGTCATGCAGCGCCAGCATCGGACGGAAATGCCCCATCACCGCCTCACGCGCCCGAAGCAGCGCAATGGGCAGCGAGCGGCGAGTGTCACGGGGAAGAAGAGCGTCCTGCACTATGCCATGCGTTTCAGGGGATTGTCTCGTCATAAGGGTTCTATGGATCAATTTTTTGCGGCGCGCAACGAGCCGCGTGACCGTCACCGTTGACAGGGCCACAAATATTGTTAACATGTTAAATATATAAGGCACAGTGGCGCGGGAGGAACGATGCCGCATTTCACGATGGATTATTCGGCCAATCTAGATCGGATCGTGGACTTCGACGCGCTTTGTCGCGTGGTTCATGCGGAAATCCTGAAAACGGGCCTGTTCGAGGTCGGCGCGGTGCGGGTGCGCGCCATTCGGTGTGAAGCCTATGCGATCGCGGATCTTCTTGCTGAGAACGCTTTCATCGACATGTCCTTCCGTATCGGCGAGGGGCGCAGCGACGATGATAAGCGCCGGACCGGTGAGGCGATCTTCCAGGCGGTGACGCGGCACCTGGACACTCTTTTTCAGACGCCGCACTTTGCCCTGACGTTCGAAATCCGTGAGATCAATCCCGCACTCAGCTGGAAGAAGAACGCCATTCATCCGCGCCTTCGCAAAACGAACGGCTAGGTAGCCCCAGCCGGAATCCAGACGCGACAGTCGGCGAAACAGGGCTTCAGCTGCCGCCTTTCAGGCGCTGCAAGATCAGCAATATCGGAGAAGAAAATGTCGACATTTGAAAATAACGTTGCGAAAGCAGAATCTTATTTAGCTCGCTTCCGTGAGCAAGGCGTATTGAACCATATCGATGGGGAAGCGGTTCCGGCTGCCGACGCTACGACCTTCGATGTCATTTCTCCGGTCGATCTGAAGGTGCTGGCAAAAGTTGCGCATGGTAAGGCAGCCGATGTGAACCGCGCAGCGAAGGCGGCGAAGGCAGCCTTTCCAGCTTGGGCGGCAATGCCGGGCGATGCGCGCAAGGCGCTGCTGCACAAGATAGCTGATGCCATCGTGGCGCGTGCCGAGGAAATCGCCTTCACCGAATGCATGGATACCGGCCAATCACTGAAATTCATGGCAAAGGCTGCGCTACGCGGCGCGGAAAACTTCCGTTTCTTCGCCGATCGCGCCGCAGACGCTCGCGACGGAAAGAGCTTGCGCGCCAACGGCCAAGTCAACATCACCAGCCGCGCGCCGATCGGACCGGTCGGCGTCATCACGCCCTGGAACACACCTTTCATGCTGTCGACCTGGAAGATCGCACCGGCGCTCGCGGCCGGCTGCACCATCGTCCACAAGCCGGCGGAATTCTCACCGCTCACGGCGCGGCTGCTGGTCGAGATCGCCGAAGAGGCGGGCTTGCCCAAGGGTGTCTGGAACCTCGTCAACGGCCTCGGTGAGGACGCCGGTAAGGCGCTGACCGAGCATCCTGATATCAAGGCAATCGGCTTCGTCGGCGAGAGCCGGACTGGCTCGATGATCATGAGACAGGGTGCAGATACGCTGAAGCGCGTGCATTTCGAGCTTGGCGGCAAGAACCCCGTCATCGTCTTTGCCGATGCCGATCTGGAGCGCGCGGCTGATGCCGTCGTCTTCATGATCTATTCGCTGAACGGAGAGCGCTGCACCTCCTCCTCTCGCCTGCTGGTCGAAGAGAGCATCTACGACCGGTTCACTGCAATCATCGCGCAGAAGGCCAAGCGCATCAAGGTCGGCCATCCGCTCGATCCCGAAACCGTCATCGGTCCGTTGATCCATCCCGTCCATGAACGAAAGGTGCTGGAATATATCGCGATCGGGAAACAGGACGGTGCGACAGTGGCGGCAGGTGGCGTCAAATTCGACGGGCCAGGCGGCGGATGCTACGTCGCGCCGACCCTGTTCACTCGGGCAAATAACCAGATGCGCATCGCCCAGGAGGAAATTTTTGGGCCCGTGTTGACCGCGATCCCCTTCAAGGACGAGACTGATGCGCTAGCGCTCGCCAACGACGTGCAATACGGGCTCACCGGCTACGTCTGGACCTCGGACGTCACCCGCGCTTTCCGTTTCACCGAGGCGCTGGAGGCCGGAATGATCTGGGTGAACTCGGAAAATGTGCGCCATCTGCCGACGCCCTTCGGCGGCGTCAAGAATTCCGGCATCGGACGAGACGGCGGCGACTGGTCCTTCGATTTCTACATGGAAACCAAAAATGTTGCCTTTGCCACTACGGCGCATCCGATCCAGAAGCTCGGCGGCTGACCGCGCGGTGCACACTTAAACTACGGAGGAACCTTCATGCCCCTGCCCACACCCAATCTCTACCCGCCCTTCAACATCGTGCGCCTCAGCCATGTCGAGCTTGCCGTCACCGATCTTGCGAGGTCTCGTGCCTTTTACGTCGATACGCTCGGCCTGCAGGTGACCGATGAGACGGCGGACACGATCTATCTGCGCGCACTCGAAGAGCGTGGCCATCATTGTCTCATCCTGAAGAAGGCTGGCATTGCCGAAGCAGGCGACCTTGGTTTCAAGGTGTTTTCCGACGAGGACCTCGATAAGGCGGAACATTTTTTCAAGGCCAAGGGCTTGCCGGTCGAATGGATCGAACGACCCTACCAGTCGCGCACCTTCCGGACCCGCGATCCGCATGGCATCCCGCTGGAATTCTATTCGAAAATGGACCGGCTTGCGCCGATCCATCAGAAATACGCCCTCTATAAGGGGGTAAAGCCGCTCAGGATCGACCATTTCAACTGCTTTTCGCCTGACGTCGACGAGAGCGTTGCCTTCTATAATGAGATCGGTTTCCGAGTGACGGAATTTACTGCCGACGAAGAGACGGGCAGGCTCTGGGCCGCCTGGACACACCGGAAGGGTGGCGTTCACGACATCGCGTTCACCAACGGCCGCGGCCCGCGCCTGCATCACACCGCGTTCTGGGTACCGACGCCGCTCAATATCATCGACCTGCTCGACCTGATGGCGACGACAGGTTGGCTTTCGAATATCGAGCGTGGGCCAGGCCGGCACGGCATATCCAACGCCTTTTTCCTCTACATTCGCGACCCGGATGGCCATCGTATCGAGATCTATTGCTCCGATTATCAAACGGTCGATCCCGATCTGGAGCCGATCAAGTGGGACCTCAAGGACCCCCAGCGCCAGACGCTTTGGGGTGCGCCGGCGCCAAAGTCCTGGTTCGAGGAAGGCAGCCTTTTTGCGGGAGCGCCCGTGGTAGATTCCGTCCTGAAGGCTCAGCCCATCGTCGCGCCGTAACGACCTGACGGTTTCGCCGCAAACCCGGCGAAGCCAAGCCGCCTATCGGCTCACCATAACAGATCGGACCTGGATAATGATCTTGAAAGACCCTTCACTGTTCCATCAGGCGGCACTCGTCGCCGGCGAATGGATTGCAGCCGATCCCTCCAATGCAATCGAGGTGAACAATCCGGCGACCGGTGAGATCATTGGATATGTGCCGAAGCTGGGTGCCGTCGAGGCCAGGACAGCCATCGAGGCTGCCCGCGTGGCGCAGAAAGGCTGGGCTGCCCGCACGGCCAACGACCGCTGTGCGGTGCTTCGCAAGTGGTTCAATCTGATGATCGAGAACAAGGAAGACCTCGCTCGCATCCTGACGCTGGAGCAGGGTAAGCCCTTGGCGGAAGCAACCGGCGAGATCGTCTATGGCGCAAGCTTCCTCGATTGGTTCGCCGAAGAGGGCCGCCGCATCTATGGCGACTTGATCCCCGGCCACCAGCCCGACAAGCGCATCATGGTTATGAAGCAGCCGGTCGGCGTCGTCGCAGCGATCACGCCTTGGAACTTCCCAAATGCGATGATCACTCGAAAAGCCGGTCCCGCCTTCGCAGCCGGCTGCGCCATGGTGTTGAAGCCCGCCTCGCAGACGCCGTTCTCGGCGCTCGCGATTGCGATCCTGGCCGAACGTGCCGGCCTGCCGAAGGGCCTCTTCAGCATCGTCACCGGCTCTGCCGCTGCGATCGGTGCCGAGATGACCTCCAACCCCGTCGTACGCAAGCTGACCTTCACGGGCTCGACCGAAATCGGCACCGAACTCTACAAGCAGAGCGCGCCAACCCTCAAGAAGCTCGGCCTTGAGCTCGGCGGCAATGCGCCATTCATCGTCTTCGACGATGCCGATCTCGACGCTGCGGTCGAAGGAGCACTGATCGCCAAATATCGCAACAACGGCCAGACCTGCGTCTGCGCCAACCGCATCTATGTGCAGGAAAACGTCTACGACGCTTTTGCAGCAAAGCTGGCGGCCGCCGTCGCCAAGCTGAAGACCGGTAATGGCTTTGACGAGGGCGTCATCCTCGGCCCGCTGATCGACAAGGCCGCCCTTGCCAAGGTCGAAGAGCATATCGCCGATGCTTTGGGCAAGGGAGCGCGCATCCTGCAGGGCGGCAAGCCACATGCGCTCGGCGGGACCTTCTTCGAAGCAACCATTCTGACGGATGTCACCAAGGATATGGCGATCGCACGAGAAGAGACTTTCGGTCCGCTGGCGCCGCTCTTCCGCTTCAAGGATGAGGACGACGTCGTTGAGCAGGCAAACGACACCGAGTTTGGCCTCGCTTCCTACTTCTACGCCAAGGATCTCGCCCGGGTATTTCGTGTGGCCGAGGCACTGGAATACGGGATGGTCGGCGTCAACACTGGGCTGATCTCGACGGCCGAAGCTCCTTTTGGCGGCGTCAAACTGTCGGGTCTCGGACGCGAGGGCTCGAAATACGGCATCGAGGAATTCACCGAGATCAAATATGTCTGCCTCGGCGGCATCGGCTGAACTAAATAGGGAGACAACGATGTCCCACTCAAAATTTGTCAACTTTACCCGTGGCGGACAGGCCGGATATGGCTTTCTTGCTGGAGACGGTATTGTCGACCTTTTCGCACGCCATGGCACAAGGTGGCAAACGCTGCGCGAGGTGATCGCCGACGGCGCGCTGCTGGCGCTCGCTGACGAAGCGGCGGGCTTGCAGCCGGATTTTCCGGTCTCGGAGATCTCGTTCGAAATCCCCGTTCCCGCGCCGGAAAAGATCATCTGCGTCGGGGTGAACTTCCCCGACCGCAACGAAGAATACAAGGATGGGCAGGCCGCCCCTTCCAATCCCTCCCTGTTCATCCGCTTTCCGCGCTCGTTCACTGGCCACGGCCAGCCGCTGATCCGCCCGCCGGAAAGCCCGCAGCTCGACTACGAAGGCGAGATCGTCATCATCATCGGCAAGGCCGGCCGGCGCATCCGCGAGGTTGACGCATTGACCCACATTGCGGCGCTGTCTCTGTGTAATGAAGGCACCATCCGCGACTGGGTCCGCCATGCCAAGTTCAACGTCACCCAAGGAAAGAATTTCGACCGCACCGGCTCGATCGGCCCTTGGCTCGTCCCTTATCGTCACGAGAGTCAGCTTGCCGACATCAAGCTTCAGACACGAGTTAACGGCGATGTCCGTCAAAACGACCGCACCAGCCGAATGATCTTCTCGTTTCGCAAGATCATCAGTTACATCTCGACCTTTACCACGCTTGTTCCGGGCGATGTGATCGTCACCGGCACACCGACAGGTGCGGGTGCCCGCTTCGATCCGCCGGTCTGGCTCAAGCCCGGCGACATCGTCGAGGTCGAGGCCGACGGCATCGGCATCTTGCGCAACACGATCGCTGACGAGGTATGAAATGCTGACATCCGACGAGATCAGACAGGCGGCCGAGCGTCTCGATATTGCTGAGCGGACGCGTGAACAGACCGAGCTTCTGTCGCTACGGCATCCGCATATGACGATGGACGACGCCTATGCCGTGCAATCGGCCTGGGTGAAGAAGAAGGTCGCTGCCGGGCGCAAGGTGATCGGTTGGAAAATCGGACTCACGTCAAAGGCGATGCAATATGCGCTCAACATCGACACGCCGGATTCCGGCGTACTGCTCGACGACATGCTGTTCGAGGACGGAGCCACCGTGGCTGCCGACCGTTTCATTCAGCCTCGCATCGAGGCGGAGATCGCCTTCATCATGAAAGGCCCAATGAAAGGCCCCGGCGTCACCGTATTCGACGTGTTGAACGCCACAGATTACATTATCCCAGCCCTCGAAATTCTCGATACGCGCATCCTCAGGGCCGATCCGGCAACAAAGAAGGCCCGCACCATCGTTGACACGATTTCTGACAATGCGGCCAATGCCGGTATCGTGCTCGGTGGTCGCATGGCTCGGCCCGACACCGTCGACATGCGGTGGATCGGAGCAATCGTCAGCCGCAATGCTGAGGTTGAGGAGACCGGTCTGGGTGCCGGTGTCTTGAACCAGCCGGCGCGCGGAATTGCCTGGCTTGCCAATCGGCTGGCCCAGTATGGCGACGGTATCGAGGCGGGACAGATTGTCCTTGCGGGCTCCTTCATCCGACCGATCGAGGCGCGTCACGGCGACACCATCGTTGCTGATTTCGGACAATTCGGAACGGTCAGCAGCCATTTCGCATAGGAGAATTACCATGCCCGCGCCCAGAAACGCCTTCAAGAGGGCCTTGGCCGAAAAGCGCCCGCAACTTGGACTCTGGCTGGCGCTTGCAAATCCCTATACGGCGGAGATCTGTGCTGGTGCCGGCTATGACTGGCTGCTGATCGACGGAGAACATGCTCCGAACGACCTGCCGCTGATGACCGCGCAATTGCAGGCGCTCAAGGGATCGCTGAGCCACCCGGTCATCCGTGCACCTGTTGGCGAGACCTGGATCCTCAAACAGATCCTCGATATCGGCGCGCAGACGGTCCTGGTCCCAATGATCGAGAGCGGCGAACAGGCAAAGGCGATGGTGCGCTCGGTGCGCTACCCGCCACACGGCGTGCGAGGCGTCGGGGCAGCGCTTGCCCGTGCTTCTGAATTCAATCGTATTCCAGATTACCTGCAGACCGCCAATAATGAGGTCTGCCTATTGCTGCAGATTGAGAGCCGTGCCGGGTTGGACGCAATCGATGAGATTGCTACCGCCGACGGCGTGGATGGGGTCTTTATCGGTCCGGCCGATCTCGCCGCCGATATGGGTCACCTCGGCAAACCTGGCGATGCAGAGGTTCAACAAGCGGTGGAAGCGGCGTTGATCCGTATCCAATCGCATGGCAAGGCCGCCGGCATCCTGACCGCCGATCAGTCTCTTGCCAAACACTATCTCGCACTAGGCGCCACATTCGTGGCCATCGGAAACGATGTCAGCTTACTGGCGAGCAGCGCCTCGCGCCTGCTGTCAAACTTTCGCAACGCGCGTCCCGATGGCGGCGGAAGCGCGGCCACGGCCGGCATCTACTGAAGCAGGTGGCGAACTCGCCCACTGCTAAAGACGCGGCCCGATCGAGCCAATGCGCAAGCTTGAACGTTTCGAGGCATCAAAGCGGCCGGGCTTCATGGAAAAAGACCGGAAAAGCTGGTGTCATCAGCTTCGCGCAATTATTGAACGCCTCGGGACGAATTGAGGGCAGTCGCCCAAATCTGACTGAAGATGGGCCGGCGAATTGAAGAGCCTTTTGAAAGATTAGAACTGGCGCTGATCAGACTCGCGCACGGACAGATCACCGCATCTGAAGAATGATGACCTCGCTAGTTGCTGCATCACTATGCTCACGCATCGCGCCGACTGCTTGGGCGGCAACAGGGGGCGCCTCGTTGCCCCAAGAGGATCGGATATATGTCATGAGATCGGCGATCTGCTGGTCCGACAATTGTTCGCGGAAAGAAGGCATCCTGTATAAGTCCGGGGTGCCGCCGCTGACGACACGGAGCGACCCGTTCAGGGTTATATTGATCATCGATGCGGGGTCCTTGGAGAGGACTGCACTGGTCCCGGCAAGCGGCGGCATCCAAGGGCTCCTTCCCTTGCCGTCTGGTCCGTGGCAAAAACCGCACCGGGCTGCGTAGGCTTGCGCGCCCGGTAGAACGGACATTGCTCCGGTGGTGGAGGAAGATTGCAACAGGCCGGGTTTGTAGACCCATGGCTTCCCGTCCCGCTCGGGGTCGCCCTCAAACGACTTCAGATAATGGGCAATGGCTGAAAGATCCTCGTCTGAGACGAAGGCTGTCGAATTGTTGACGACTTCGGCCATCGGACCGAACACGACACCATGCTGGTTACGGCCATCCTTGAGATAGGCGACAATGTCCTGCTCGCTCCAGCGCCCGAGACCGGTATTGTGATCATTTCGCAGGCTTGGCACGTACCAGCCATCAAGATTGGTGCCAGACAGGAATTGCGGTTTGCCACCGTCTAGCGACACTTCCTGCATTGCCAGGCCGCGCGGCGTGTGGCATGCACCGCAATGACCGGGACCTTGGACCAGATAGGCTCCCCGATTCCACGACGCGTCCTTCGTCCGATCGGACCGGTATGCCCCATCTGTGAACAGGCTGTTCCAGAAGGCCAACGGCCAACGCATGTTCAATGGCGGGGGAATGCGCGAAGGGCGGTTCGCCTGATGGACCGGCTCAACGTGATTCATGAAATAATTATAAAGTGCCAGGACGTCACCATCGCTTAGCTTTTCATATGACGGGTATGGCATTGCGGGGTAGAGCCGGCGACCATCTGGAGCAACACCTCGACGTACGGCATTGTCGAAATCGGCAAGCGTATAGTTGCCGATGCCGGTCTGCTTGTCGGGCGTGATGTTCGTGGAAAAGATCGACCCGAGCGGCGTGCCCATTTCAAGTCCGCCGGCGAACGCAGGCCCGTCCTTGATGCTGTGACAGGCAACGCAATCGCCCAGGCGCGCGGCATATTCTCCCTGTTGCAGGGTGATGGGTGGCCTCTCGATCGCGGCTCCGTCAAATGGAGAAGAGGGAATGCGTGTTGCAAACCAATAGAGCCAGGCTGCAACGACGATTACAGCGATGGCGAGAAACGCAGGAATTTTTTTCAAGATCGTCTATCCGTATCGAGCCGCATGTTTGGTAGATGGGTGAGATCGTGATCGACGCGGAGACCGAGGATCGACGCGCCAATCAGTTCGCACAGGCTACCGGAGCGATGTCTGCTCGGATTGGCCTGGCACCCTCAGCTTGTGATTTGACAAGGGAAGGCTGCGTATGCGCGCACCAGTGAGTGTCGAAACAGCGTTTGCTATGGCAGCGGGAACACCTGGAAGCCCCGGCTCGCCGATACCCCCCATTTTGGCGCCGCTTTCTATAATTCGCACGTGGACTCGCGGCATATCCGCTAATCGAAGGATCGGATAACCGTCGTAGTTGCGCGCTCTTGGACGGCCATCCTCGTAGACAACCTGCTCGAAGAGCGCAGTCGATACTCCCAATCCGACCGCCGAATTGACCTGCGCTTCGATAATCGCGGGATTGACGATGCTGCCGGGATCAATTGCCACCCAGACATCGTGGACGACGGCCCGCTCGTCCCTGACAGAAACCTCGGCGATGGTCGCAACTTCGGAACCAAAAGGAGAGGCCATGGCAATACCGCGGGCTCTGCGCGTGCCGTCGCCAGCGTCAAATGGTCCGCGACGCCAGCCGCCGGAAAGCTCACCGACAGCGGTGAGTAGCGTCGTCAGACGTTGATTGCCTTTGAGCAATTCCAAACGCCACTCATAAGGGTCTCGTCTTCCCGCATCCGCCATCTCGTCGAAGAACCCCTCGGAGAAGAAGTCCGTCATGGAATGGGCGACCGATCGGAAATGTCCAAGCGACACAGGGTGCGGCACAACCACATGGGCGACGCGCTTGTTGGGAATGGTGTAGGCCTTTTCTGTCAGGCCCTCGACGATCGTCGGGTCGAAAGCCCCCGGTTTGAGGCCGCTCAGATGCCCCCGCGATCCCATGCCGATGGACTCGGCTTCATATGCGAGCGGCAACCCCTCGGCATCCAAGCAACCCCGGAAGCGAACCACACCCATCGGCCGCATCGCATCTCGCAGGAACTCGTCTTCCCGCGTCCAAATCAGCTTGATCGGCTGTCCTGCTGCCTTCGACATCAAGATGGCGTGCTGGAACGGATTGCCGGGTCCATAGAGAAAATGGCGGCCGAAGAATCCTCCGAGCATCGGCGAATTGATTTTCACCATTGCAGGCTCGATCCCAGCGACCTTAGCGGCCGCTGTCTGAAACGCATCCGGAACCTGGTTCGGAAGCCAGAGCTCGAGCGTGCCATCTTCGTTCCATCGCGCCACAGTCGATGAAGGCTCGAGCTGCCCATGCACTAGGTAGGGCGCGGTGTAGGTGGCCTCTATGACGGCGGCAGCACCGTCGAGGATGGTCGTTGCGTCACCAATCTTTTCAGCGTTAATTCCCGGGCCAGGCGTTGCAGCAAGCTTTGCTCGAAACGCGTCCGTGGAAAAATCCGCGGGCAGTGCGCCTGCCGTGCCGGGCGCTGCCTCGTTCCATTCGATTTGCAGCGTTTCGGCCGCCCTGCGCGCGCGCCACCAGCGATCAGCCACGACACCAACTGCGCCCGGCAGGATGTGAATGGAGTGCACGCCGGGCATCGCTCGGACCTGGGCCTCATTGCGGATTGAACGCGGCTCTTGACCGAGCCGCGGCGCATGTTGCACGGCAGCAAGCAGCATGCCGTCCACTTTTATATCGATCGAATAAACGGTTTTGCCGGTGGATTTGGCATACACGTCCAAGCGTGGGATTGGTTTGCCGATCCAACGGAAATTCTTCGGATCCTTCAACTGTGCGTCTGTTGGAATCGGCAATCGCGCGGCATCGACGGCGAGATCGCCGTAGGCCAGTCGCCGGCCAGTCGAAAGGTGGAGGACTTCGCCGGGTTCGGTCGTCAGCTCACCGGAGGGGACGTCGAAGCGGACTGCCGCCGCCTGCAAGAACATCTGGCGCGCAAGAGCGCCAAGGCGTCGCATAGTCGGATAACTGGTCTGTACCGACAGACTGCCACCTGTCACACGCGCGCCGTTCATAACGCGGTAATCTGGGCCGGGAGGAGCGCATTCGACGATGAAACGTGCTGGATCGACGTCGAGTTCTTCGCCGACGATCTGGGCCATCGCCGTGAAAATCCCCTGCCCGCCTTCGATGAACGGGCTTTTCAGCATGACAGTGCCATCCTGGCGGATTTCCAGAAAAGCCGGGATGCGCGTTCCGGGGGCGGCATTCGTCGCGCTTGCGGCACCCTGCGCACGCGCCGCGCCGGGTGGAAGCATGACACCAAGCACCAGGGCGCTCAGCGTCCCACCGAGAAGCGATCGCCGCGAAAGCTGCAGGGGGAAATCGTGCGCGACATCGGAGATGTGGGCTGTCAGCATGTCGAGCGTATTCACGGCGCATCCTCCTTGCGGTCGGATGCCCGGAGGACGGCAGCCTTTATGGCGTTATAGGTTGCGCAGCGACAGAGATTGATCATCGCGTCTGCAATGTCCTGCTCGCTTGGGACAGGATTATGCTTGAGCAGGGCGGTCGCGGCCAGCACTTGTCCAGATTGGCAATAACCGCATTGGGGTACCTGATTGGCAACCCATGCCTCCACCACGCGCTTGCCGATCGCATCCGCTTCGACGCCTTCGATCGTGGTGATCGCTGCGCCGCGAACGCTGTCGAGCGGCGTGACGCAGGAGCGCACCGGCAGACCATCAATGAGCACCGTGCAGGCACCGCATTGCGCAAGCCCACAGCCGAACTTCGTGCCGGTCAGCCCAAGTTCTTCCCGAAGCACCCACAACAGGGGCGTATCCGGTTCCGCATCGATATCATATCGAGCGTTGTTTACGGTGATGTCCATCGACCTTTTCCATTGAAATATCGGTGTGGGATTTTCGCGCCGAAGGCCACGCACGCCGAGACAGGATTATGGATCCGATTTCCAAAACGGCATCCATGTCTCGCAAGTCGATCGGTTCGTCGCAGGAATATGTTCTGGCAATCCTCAAGGCCGCGTGGATCAGTCGCGCTGCGTGCCGTTTGTCCGCACCAGGTGCCGATCCGCGACCCGGGTTTGGTGAAAGCCTTTGCGTTGTAACCAAGGTGGTTTGATTGTGCCGCCAAGGGCGCTGCGGGTGATGCGATTTGGGCGAGCGCAAGGCCTTTGGCGCGAGGCGTGGCGTTCACAAAAATCAAGACAACATTTGTCGACAGCACTGGCCCGCCTCATTGAATTCAGCGATAGGATACGCGGGCAGACGGGGGTGGATTAGATGCAAACTTCTAATTGAGGCCATAAGGGACGCTTATTAATCCCGTTGCTTGATTGACGGTCTTGGCGGTGATGATGCCGCGACGCGCATCACAATAATTTTTCACCTTGACCGTCCGGCCCCGAGGCGGGACCCTCGTTGCGTGGCCGCAGGTTCGTTTAGGCGTCAGTGCAATTCCGGTCGATCCGCAAAAACCATGTCACGCAGAGGTTGGAATTGGAAGAAAAAGCAAAGCCCATAACACCAGTCGACGTGGCGCTCGCGGACGCGGAGAGGAGAGGGTTCTTGTTTGCGGTGTACGGGCGAGCTTTGGCAATCGGCGTCGTGGCGTTATTTTCTCTTTGGGGATATTATTTCCCGACCAATATCGTTGTGTCGCTTGCCACTTTCTTTGTGGCGCTGCTTGGACTTGTGCCGCTCATATTTTCCGGACGACGTCCTGAACGGATCGCAAGGCTTGCGTTATTTGCCTTCGACCCCCTTCTGATCTCGGCCCTCTTGGCATTTGCCCCACTCAGCAGCGGTGGTGACGTGCCCCAAAATCTTGTTTTTCTGACGAGCCGCGTTCAGAATTACTATTTGGTGATCGCCGCAGCGGTGCTGACGCTTTCGCCCCTCGTTGTACTATGGACCGGTTTCTGGTCACTAGCTGGCCTCGGGTTGGCTACCCTTTCCATTACCCAGGGTGTGGGAGATTATCTGACCTTCAACGACCTTCCTCCCGGGCCATCGCGTGACGTGTTCATCGCGGTTGTTCTCAATCCGAAGTTCATCGGTCTATCGTCGCGGTTCCAGGAAATGTTGATGATCGGTGCCGTAACCGGAATTACGGCATTCGCCGTTCATCGCGCAAAGTTGGTCGTTAGGGCACATGCGAGCGCCGAAGCGAGAACGCGTCATGTTCGAAGCCTATTCGGGCAATACGTACCAGCCCCCGTCGTGGAAGCGCTCTTGGACGAGGGCCACCTTGCGCCGCAACTCAGGGAAGCGACGGTAGTTTTCGTCGATATCGAAGGCTTTACCCGGATCACGGAGAGCATGCCGCCCACAAAGCTGATCCCGCTTCTCAATGAGATCTTCACGACTATTACCGATCTCGTCGGACAAGAAGGCGGTATCGTCATCGGCTATATCGGCGATGCGGTCGTTGCTACGTTCAATGCTCCCGTTTCGTTGGCCGATCATGCTGCGCGAGCCATCCACGCAACGAAGTCTCTTCTTCAGAGCGTCAATGGTAAGCAGTTCCGGGGCGAAACGATCCATCTCCGGATTGGAGTTGCAACGGGGCCTGTCGCGGGTGGCACCGTGGGTAGTCCTGATCGCCAGACATATACGGTCTACGGCGACGCGGTAAATCTGTCTCAAAGACTGGAAGCGCTCAACAAGGAGCTAGGAACCAGATGCCTAATCGGCGCGACGACTGTCGAAGCCGCAGGAGATCGGGCAGGCAACCTCCGATCGCTTGGCACCGTTCCCATACGCAATCGCACGAAACCAACGGCCGTATATACGCACGCCGATCGTCCGGCAGAACGCCCCGGTATATGACGATCAGCCTTCTGGCACCGATTGCGCTCTAGTGGCGCCAGTTTAAGACGCCACGGACACGCGCTCGACCGCGATTTTCCTAAGAAGTGCGCTCCAGCGTCGCACTGCGTCACCCCCGGCATCTGTTTTATGGCAATCGGGCTCAAGGCAGCCATAAAGACACCGGCAGCAGCCGTCGAGCGATCGCGGTGCCCAAATCCACGGAGACAGTAACGATCAGGATCGACAGCGATGTACTGGCAGTTTCCAGAAAAATGGACCCTGACCGGATCGATGCTGTCCCGCGACGGGTTATGGATGGTTCGGAAATTTGTAACTGCGTCAACGGGCGCGTTTTTTGTCGGCCTCTCGGTACTGGCGAGTTCGCGCTGTGAGCGCTCGATCCCAAGAGCCGTGCACGGACTGACCCCGTTACCTTCGCCGACGCGGTAGCGTCTTACGCTTCGCCCCTTCTGGTTATCACTGGCAGTGTCTCGTGATCGAATGGGCCCTGACGAGGGCCGTCTGCTGCCCCGCAACGAACACCATGGGGTTGACGAGCCCACAGACGGTCGGGCATCGAATTTTCCGACGCGCCGCTCACAGCAACAGGTGCTTGATTGACATGTCGTCAACAGGGAAAGGCGGCGCTGCCCCTTTGCGATAACCCACCAATCTGAACATAGGCTGGTAGGGATCAGGCTGCCAAATTCAATGCAGCACGAGGATCAGCACCAAGCTTTCGCTAGGCGCCCCATCTTTGCCACGACGGTCCCGCCAACTCATGCGTCGTCACATGCCAGTATCCCCCGGCGAATGGAACTTCCCCGGTCACGCTGGTTTCTTCGAGGCAGCGCCCAAACGCGGTAGGCGATCGGTAATGACAGCCCCCAAAAGATGCATTCGGCTCATAAATTCGACGGAATTGACCTCTAACTCCGTCGCCGTTTTCCAATTATTAACCAAAACAGACTGTAATGCTTGTTGACACAACTTAAAAGTTTCCTCTCTATGTAGCCCGGTCTACCACTTGAGAGGTTCGGCCAGATGATGTCTCATCAAGGCATGACGAAGGCCGGGTTCGTGATGTTTGACGAGCTGGAGTTTGGGTAAACCCCATGTATGAGAACCATCGCCAATTGGGATTGAACATCAACGCGTTCTTTTCCGCGCTCTATTCGCGATACAAGGAAACCGGATCGATCTCCGCCACGATCGGCATGTCATCGCTGACCGCCGACGATCTCGGCCTGTACGTAGACTTCGGCTTCTACATCGCAAGCCTTGAGGGCGAGCGTGCGGCAATCGCCTATTGCGACCTGCTTCATGAGTTCCTGCTTGCAACGGAACAAGAAAAATATGTCGGAAATGTCCTCGTGGCGCAGGCGAAACTCTTCGACCAGATCGGCAAGGGGATGAGCCGCGACATGTATGCCTTGGAAGCGGCCGAGGCGTTCGCGCATTTCGGCCAGTTCGGGGCAGCAGAACGCGCTCTGGCGCTGGTGCAGGCGTAATAGTCCATGGCCGCCGACGTTCATCACGATACCGGCCGGCCAGAGAGCGACATGCAGCCAAATCAGGTGCTCGAGGAAATCGTGCGTAAGCGAGTGGCGGTCTACAAGCGCCTCAACTCTGCAGTCATCAACGCCATTCCGCACGAACTGGCTGCGACCGAAGTGATCTTCGGTGACGCCGAGGTCATTCCGACCCCGTTCAGGTCCGACCTCAAGGTTCGCTATGTGACCCTCCAGGACAAGGTCGGCAACGATATCTATGTCGCAATCGCAGGCACGACGGGCCAGGGAATAGCGCAGGCCGCGGCAGCCACCGCACGTGTCGTTGCTAAGTGCCATTTTCTGAAGCGCGTGGTGCTCATCGGCATTGCGGCCGGACAGCCCAATCTTTCCGACAAGGAAAAGGACGTACGGCTCGGTGACGTCGTGGTCGGCGACAGGCTGATTCAATACGACCACGTTAAACGAAGCGACGGCAAGTTCTCGCTTCGCGGCGACAATATCGCGCCTGGGGATCGCGAACTGCTCGACGCCGTCGATCGCCTCCGCTCGCTGCAGGAGCGAACGGGGCCCGAGGTCGCCGAAAAGCCCTGGGACGGCTATATACGCCGGGGCAGCGATAAAGTCCGCAGTTCCACCCGCCCGAACGGCGATCGCGATCCGAATTCCGCCGGTCGCAACTATACCAAGGGATTGACCTATCAACGCCCCGTCGATGCACCCTTCCTCCATGTCGGCACGATCGGTTCGGCAAGCACGCTGCTCAAGGACGAGAAGTATCGCGATAAGTTGAACCATGCCTACGGCATGATCGCATATGAGATGGAGGGCGCAGGCGTTGCGATCGCGGCCGCGTCGGCCGGTCTCGCCTATCTGAATGTCAGGGGTATATGCGACTACGGCGACGTTAGAAAGAATGACGACTGGCAGACCTATGCTAGCGTCTGTGCCGCCGCGGTCGCGCGGGCGATCCTCGAAGAATTTTAACTGATGCCGTGCAAAGAGATGGCTGACTGCGCCTTTCGGCCGAAAGCTTCTGGCGGAGCGTAGCGCGTGAGGACTACGCCCTCCTCGGGATCAAGTTTACCTCGACTACCTCATTGACGAGATCCTGCTCGACGATCCGCAGCATCAGGTCCCAGTCGGTTTCCCCGCTCAGGCCCAGCCAATTGACATGAAGACCATCGTGTGGCCGTGCTCCTGCGCGACGGCCACGAGCGACGTGCGAGGCATTCACTGCTTTCCAGGACCAATGACGTGACGGATGGCCTCGACGGCGAGCTTATGGTCAGCGTATTGCGTGAGACCGCTCACTGTAACCGCACCGACGCTTCCGACGCCGGTAACGACGATCGGAACGCTTCCGCCACTTGCGGCGTAGTCGTCAGCAGAAAGCATATACCGCTCGAGCAACGGGCGTCCGTCCCGATCCGCGAGAAGCTTCATCAACAGGGAGCTTCGATAAAAGCGCTCGACGATTGCGCGCTTGCGCCTGATCCAGTGGCTATTGTCGGGAACTGCACCCGGCATGGCGAAGTAAAAAAGTTGCTGGCCGAATGTTGCGATCTCGAAGGCAATCGGCATGTTTTCTGAAGCTGCTCGCCCTTGTATATAACTTCCGATATTCCAGGCAACCATTGGATCGAAAGCAACAAATTGCAGGTCCTTAGCCTCGACCTGCAATTCCTCGATTGTCTGTATTTCACCCAAGATTCTATCTCCTTTCGGATCACTGATCAGTATATATCCGCAGTGAGTTCATCTGACGGGCGATACCCAGCGGTGTTCCGCCGCGCTTTGGCGGGCAGCATCCAGCACGGCCATGACATCACGCGCTTGTTTCGCCGTCACTGCCGGTTTCTGCCCCTCCAAAATGGCTTCGGCGATTGAGCGATAGTATTGTTCGTAGGCTCCCGGAACGACCGGGACGTCGTGCCGTCCCGACTCATCGATGACGAATACAGACACGGCGTCGGTTGTTCCCCATGATGGGTCACCTGGCCGTGCGCCGGCCGCCAGTGCCGCCTCCTGTCCATCCAACCCATGGACGACAAGGCTGCCCTTGTTACCGTGCGCGACCAGACGGGGGCCATCGTGGAAGACAAGGCACGATGCGTGCAGGACGACACGAAGGCTGTGCTTGTAAATCAGCTGCAGGTGGAAGTAGTCGTCAGCCACGACGCCATCACGCTGCGCGGCTACGTCCGCAATGACGGCCTCGGGCACCCCGAAAAGGCATAGAGCTTGGTCGATGAGGTGTGGCCCAAGATCATAGAGAACCCCCGAACCAGGCTGGTTCGTCTCCCGCCAACCGGTCTTGGCTACCGGTCGAAAGCGGTCGAAGTGAATTTCGCAGTAGTTGATCTCGCCGATATCGCCGCGGGCCAAGGCGGCGCGGGCGGTCAGAAAATTGCCGTCCCATCGGCGATTGTGAAAGACGGAAAGCAGCCTCTCCTGCCGGGTGGCAAGCGCCATCAATTTGTCAGCGTCCTTCACGTCAATCGCGAAAGGCTTGTCGATCACCACATGTTTGCCCGCCTCGAGCGCGGCTTCGGCCAGTGGCGCGTGTGTTTCGTTCGGAGTGGCAATAACAATCAGATCGACTTCATCGGACGCGATCAAATGCTTGGGATTGGGATAAGCGCGCAAGGAGGCATAGTCGGTGGGAAGCGCCCTGGAGGTGGCAATTGCCGTGAGCCGCATACGCGGCTCTGCCATGAGCAGCGGAGCATGGAACACCGAACCCGCCAGGCCGAAGCCAATCAAACCCACCTTAACCCTATCCATCGCCATTCCTTTCACTGCTTTTTGTTCACAATCTTGCCAGTCGGCCAGATCAGAGCCTTCTGCCCGTCTCTTTGTCGAAGAGGTGAATGGCCGACATGTCGATCGCGAATTTGTTGAGGGCGCCCTTATGGACCACGTCCTTGGGGCGTGCCTTTGCCGTCACGTCGACGCCGCCGAGCCTGAAGACAACCAGGGTTTCAGCTCCCGTGGGCTCGATGACGTCCACGCGGCCCTCCACGATCATCCTGTCAGCAGGCCCCGGCCCCTCCTCGGTCTTCGTGACATGTTCTGGGCGAATGCCGAGTACAACGCTCTTGCGATCGACAAGTTGGCCGGGTCTGCCGTGGTGGTTGAGCGGCAGCCGGATCTGCCGCTCGTCGCCTTGCAACAAAAGCTCGGGGCCGGAGCTGCCGGAAACGACAAGCGCCGGAATGAAGTTCATCGGGGGGGAGCCGATGAAATCGGCCACGAAGAGATTCTCGGGCTGCTCATAGATCGTTTGCGGATCGGCAAATTGCTGCACCGCCCCGTCCTTCATGACGGCGATCCGTGTTGCAAGCGTCATCGCTTCGATCTGGTCATGGGTGACATAGACCACGGTGGTGCCAAGACGCTCATGCAACTTCTTGATCTCGGTGCGCATTTCGATGCGAAGCTTGGCATCCAGGTTGGAAAGCGGCTCGTCAAACAGAAAGATGCTGGGATTGCGCACCAGAGCTCGGCCCATGGCGACACGCTGACGCTGCCCACCGGACAAACGCGCCGGCTTCCGATCGAGCAGATGTCCAATCTGAAGCAGATCGGCGACCTGAGCCACGGCCTCTTGTCGTTCAGCAACAGAAACGCCACGCAGTTTCAGAGAAAATGCCATATTTTGCGCGACGGTCATATTCGGATAGAGCGCGTAGCTCTGGAAGACCATCGCAATGTTGCGGTCCTTTGGGTGCACGGTGTTGATGACGCGCCCGTCGACCCGGATCTCTCCATCGGTGATCATGTCCAAGCCGGCGATCATATTGAGGAGGGTGGATTTTCCGCATCCAGAAGGCCCGAGAAGAACCAGGAATTCTCCATCGGTAAGGGAAAGATCGATCCCTTTCAGGACATCGAGCTCGCCGTACCTCTTGCGGATGTTTTTGATATCCAACGTTGCCATTTTTCTAGCCTTTCACGGAGCCGGACATCAAACCGCGGACGAAATACTTTCCCGCTAGCGCGTAGACGACGATCGTCGGTGATGCTGCCAGAAGGGATGCGGCAAAATCGACATTGTAATATTTGACGCCTGTCGTGGTGTTGACGAGGTTGTTGAGCGCGACAATGACCGGCTGGGAGGCACCCGTCGCACTAAAGGAGGCACCAAACAGGAAGTCGTTCCAGATACCGGTGAACTGCCAGATGACCGTCACCACGAATATCGGTGCCGAGATCGGGAGGATCACGTACCAGAAAGTCTGGAAGAAACCCGCGCCGTCCACGGTGGCGGCCCGCACGATTTCGTCCGGCACGGTAACATAGTAGTTGCGGAAAAATAGCGTCGTGAACGGCAGACCATAAAGGGTGCTGACAAGGACGAGCCCCGCAGGACTTCCCGCCAGCTTCAGGAAACCGAGCGTAATGGCCATCGGCAGAATAACGACCTGATACGGGATGAAGCATCCGAACAGAAGCAGGCCGAAGACGAGGTTGGCGCCTTTGAAACGCCATTTCGTCAGCGCGTAGCCATTGATGGCGCCGATCATGGTCGAGATGATGACGGCGGGCGTCACGACGGAAACCGAGACGAAAAAATGCGGTTTCAAGCCCGAGCAGGTCGTGCCAATACAGGCTTCGCTCCAGGCGATTTTCCAGGCATCCAAAGTCGGTGCCGCTGGGAGAGCGAGTATCGAGCCGGCCTTGATTTCCTCGATCGTTCGAAGCGAATTCGACAGCATCACCAAAAGCGGCAGAAGGCTGTAGCAAGCAAACAAGACGAGAAGCAGGTAGATCGAAAGGCGCGCCAATTGTTGGCTAAAGCGTCCGCTCGAAACGGCTGCGACGTTAGCCATCCTTTCCGCCTCCGAGTTCGGAGTAGAGATAGGGAACGATGACGGCCACGATCACGCATAACATCATCATGGCGCTGGCGGCGCCGGTCCCGAGCTGGTTCTTCTGGAAAATCATCGAGAACATGAAGGTTGCCGGAAGATCCGAGGCGGTGCCTGGGCCTCCCGCCGTCATCGCTACGACCAGGTCAAAGCTTTTAACCGAGAGGTGAATGAGGATGACAATGGCGCTCATGAACACCGGTTTCAGCGACGGAATGATGATGCTCCAATAGATCCGGGGAGCACCGGCGCCATCCAGATGGGCGGCTTTGACGATTTCCTGGTCAACGCCGCGCAATCCGGCAAGAAAGAGCGCCATTACGAAGCCTGACGCCTGCCAAACAGCCGCGATGACGAGCGTGTAGATCGCCATGTTCCTGTCGGTGATCCAGTCGAAGGTGAAATTGCTCCAGCCGAGGTCGCGCATGAATTTCTGGATGCCGATGCCGGGATTGAGGATCCACTTCCAGGCCGTTCCCGCAACGATGAACGAGATCGCCATCGGATAGAGATATATGGTTCGAAGCGCGCCTTCGATCCGGATGTGTTGGTCGAGCAAAATGGCAAGCAGCAAGCCGACGGCAATGCAGATCACCACGTAAAGGCTGGTGAAAACCAGCATGTTTCCGACCGCGGTGTACCATCTCGGACTTGACCAAAGCCGCACATATTCCTCGAAACCGGCAAAACTATAGTCCGGTGTCATGCGCGACTTGGAGAAGGAGATGTAAAGCGTCCAGAGAATAAAGCCGTAGACGACCAATAGCGTCGACGCCACAGTTGGCGACAACACCAGTTGCGATAGATTTCTACGCGTGAAATCTCGAACCGTTCGTGCTGCTGCATCGCCGGCCGATATTTTTGGCTCGCTGATAAAGGAGGCTGTCATCGGTGCTGACCAGACTTTGAGGGATGTCGATCTTTCCAAGGAGCAAGGGCGTGGATCTTCGAAACTTCCACGCCCTGCCCGTTTCTCCGGCGGATCATTTTGCCTGTTCGACTGCCGCCACGAGCTGCTTGACGGCGTCTTCGGAGCTCATGTCCGAGTTGAAATGTTCCGTCACCACGTCGACGATTGCGCCGCGCATCGCGCCGCTGGTCGCCATTTCATGGGCCATGCTCGGCACAAGTTTTTCGGTCTTGATCGACGCCTCGAGATCATCCATCGAACGAGTGGCGCAACTGTCATAGCCGTCGCGCGACACGCCCAACCGCGCCGGGATCGATCCCTTGAAGCGAGTATAGTCGATCTCAACCTTTTCGCTGAGCATCGTGTGCGCAAGCAATTCCCGTCCCGCTGCCTTGTCCGCTCCATCGGAATCGAAGAAAGCAAAACTGTTGGAGTTGAGGATATAGCCGCCGTCGCTTGGCGTTGGAACGCACAGAAAATCCTTGCCCGGCACCTTGCCAGCGGCGAGAAACTCTCCCTTGGCCCAGTCGCCCATGATCTGCATCGCCGCCTGGCCGTTCATGACCATCGCCGTTGCCAGATTCCAGTCTCGGCCCGCGAAGGATGGATCCACGTAACCGCGGATTTTTCGCATTTGATCGAAGACCTTGACCATCGTGTCGCTGCCAAGTGCATCGAGGTCCTGTTCGACCATGGTCTTGCGATAGAAATCGATCCCACCGATGCCGAGGACAACCGTCTCGAATACGGTGGCGTCCTGCCAGGGCTGACCACCATGGGCAAGCGGCGTTATGCCGGCTGCGAGGAACTTCTCGGCAACCGCATTGAACTCGTCCCAGTTCTTCGGCGGGGTCGCGCCGATTTTCGCGAAGAGCGCGGGATTTACCCACATCCAGTCGACGCGATGGACATCGACCGGGATCGCGACATAATGGCCATCGTATTTGACAATATCGTTCAGAAGAGGCGGAAGGATTTTCTGCCAGTCGTCCTTGGCGGCGACGTCATCGAGGAAAGCGAGTTTCCCCTGCTCTGCCCACTCGGTCACGTTCGGCCCCTTCAGGACCGCCATGCCCGGCGGATTGCCGGCCAATACGCGAGAACGCAATACTTGATTCATCGCATCGCCGCCGCCGCCCGCAACTGGTGAATCGATCCACTTGCCGCCCGCAGCCTCAAAGGCGCTCTTGAATACGTTGATCGCCTTGGATTCGCCGCCCGATGTCCAGTAGTGCAGGACCTCGACCGTCGGATCGCCGGCCGCTGCCGGATTTGCCGTAAGTCCCCATGCAGCCGTCAGCGCCAGCGCAACAGCGTATCGCATTTTCTTCCTCCCATTGAGCATGATCATTGGCCTCCCAGCCCAAGTGCGAGTACCGCACGATAACCGCACCATACCCGCAAAACCGCAGTTGTCAAACCGAAAATACCGCACATAGCCGCACGATATCGACCGAGTCTTGCGTTTTTTGCGGAGCTATCCTAGGAATAGCCGCATGGTTATGGAAAAACGTCGTCAAACAATCCTTTCAATCCTGATCGAGGACGGGCATGTCCGGGTCAGCGATCTCGCCGAGCGTTTTCGTGTCTCCGACGACACGATACGACGGGACCTTTCGGCGCTGTCCGACGAAGGCTACCTTCAGAAAACCCATGGCGGTGCGGTCAATCTCGATGTTCCGAGCATGCGACGGGATATGCGACGCGGCATCGCGCAAGAAGCAAAAGAGCAGATCGGCGAACAGGCGGTTGCTCATCTCACGATCGGGGACACGATTTTTCTCGATGCGGGCCAAACCGTCTTGGAGGTCGCAAAGCGCCTGCCCGCCGGAAGTTTCACCGTCATCACGCCGTCCCTGGACGTCGCAAATGCTTTAAGTGTCAGGACGGATATCCGGCTGATTATACTTGGTGGCGAGTGGGATCACGCCCAGCGGCTGTTCAGGGGGCAGGCGACGATTGAGGCGATCAAGAATTTCCGGGCGAACACCATGGTGACTGGCGCATGCGCCATCGATCGTACATTCGGTGTCACTGCCTCAGAAGAGTGGGATGCAGCAGCCAAGCGTGCGATGCTTGCCGTCAGCGAGCGGAAAATGCTGGTCGCGGACCACACGAAAATGGGTCGACGCGAACCCTTTTTTGTCTCGCCGCTGGAAGATTATGATTTCTTCATCACCGATCGGCCCGCTGCCGAGAATCTGAGTGTCCAGCAGAATGCCGAGGATGCTGTGACACACTTTTCAATTCCTGGCATACGCTCGGCCTAGGGCCGTTCAAGAGACCGGGGGCCGCCTGGCAAACCTCTGCCGACTTTGTTGTCGCGCTTTCTGGCCCGGCCCTCCATAGCCTCCCAGACGGTTGGCGGGGAGCCCCATCGCGGGAGATAAATTGCAGCAGGACGGTTCAATCGAACGTCCGACCGGAAAAGGATCCCGCGACATGCTCCGACGCTTTCATCACATAGCTATCCTCTGCAGCGACTATCGTCTGTCGAAAGAGTTTTATGTCGATCGACTTGGTTTTGACGTCCTCGCGGAAAACTGGCGCGAGGAAAGTCGGTCCTGGAAATGCGACCTCAAATGCGACGCTGCGCAAATTGAGCTTTTCCATTTTCCCTCATCGCCGCGTCGCCTTTCTCGGCCAGAGGCATGCGGCCTGCGCCATCTGGCTTTTGCTGTCGACAGCGTGCCGGCGACGGTCGTCTGGCTAAGCGAGCGCGGGATCGAGGCGGAAGCGGTAAGAACAGATCCATTCACCGGTAAAGCATTCACCTTCTTCTCGGATCCTGACGGTCTTCCAATTGAAATCTATGAATCGTAAGGGTCAAGCGAGAAGGTTCGCGCATCGGTCGCCGATCGCATCGCTCATATCGAATGTGAGTACATCGCTTCCATTCCCAGCTTAAGTAACATCCGGAGCAATGACCTGTCTGCTGCTGTCGTACGCAAGCGCTTGGCGCTTGGCCGCGTCTCGCGCGTCCTGATCGACCTCTTCCGAAACGAAGAGATGCGCTTCGACCAGCTGAGTGCCTCTACCGTCAGCGACGACCACGGCGAATAGGAGCGCGTCTGGTCCGCCCTGCCGCCTGGCACCGGCATCCATCCGAGTTGCAAGCCGCCGACGGATCGAAATCCCTGCATCATCCGCTCTCGTTTTCGAAGCGGCACGTACCAATTCTCCGCGCGATTGTTCGGGCCCTTGTGTGATCGATGTTCGACGCCGGGCATGACATCGCGCCTTGCCGCTCCGTATGAGCGCAGTTTGTCGCTGACGATGCGCTTCGGCGACAGGCCTTGCTTCTTCAGCAGCCTGACGAGCAATCGCTTGGCAGCCTTGGTATCGCGGTGGGCCTAAACGATCTCGTCGAGAACGTAGCCGTCCTGGTCAATGGCGCGCCAAAGCCAATGTTTCCGGCCGCAGATGGACATCACCACCTCGTCCAAATGCCAGATATCCTTTTGCGACGGCTTCTTTCTGCGCAACTGCTTGGCATAAGCCGCCTCGAATTTACGGCCCCATCGCCGGATCGTTTCGTAAGATACGACAACGCCCCGTTCCAACAGCATTTCCTCGACCAACCGCAGGCTCAACAGAAACCGGAAATACCGCCACACCGCATGGGCGATGATCTGCGGTGGAAAGCGGTGGTTCTTGTAACTGATCGTCTTCGGGCTCATCCCCGCCCAATTATCCCTCAACCGTTAAGCTGCAGACAACGTGACATCGCCCGATTGAGAATTCCTGCACCATCATGACGGCCCGCACCGCCCATAGGCGGAGCTTGTAATTTACAACAGACATAGCAGCTATTCACGCTTCCTTGGCTGCCCGTGACATCACAAGGCATAATTCCTCACAGTCGGCGTGATCCATGATCACGTCCGAACACTTTCAGACCGCGTCACAAAAATTCGTAACCCTCGTGCTGCAGCGGCCAGCGTCTGGTTAATGTTTTCGGGGGCTTGGTGACCGGTGCGTGCAGCAATGCTCGATACGTTTCGCGATTTCTCACCCTTCGCCAGGGTATCGAAGACCGATTTGTCTGCGCACCTCGTCCAACGAGGCCATGATATCGACGGATTGCGACGGTGGCATGATCTGGCTTGCGAGCAGCCCGGCAGAAATCAGGCGCTCTGCCTCATCGGCTTGAAACTGCATACCGCGGGTTTCAACCGAGCCGTCGAAAGTTTCAAGAACGTTGTTTTCATTGTCATATACTCGGAATGTGGTTGGCGAATACCAAACCCGGTCAATCTCGATCCGCCCCCTCGTTCCAACCACACTCGCCCTATTTGTCCCTGCACTGTCGCTTGAGGACAGGGTGGTGACGATTGCGCCCGATGCATAGTGAAAGAGCGTCGCGACCTGCGCGTCCGCGCCCGTATCGCGGAACGTCGCTGTCGCCTTGATGGACGCAGGTTTGCCCAGAATGTCCCAGGCGAACGAGATGGGATAGATACCCAAGTCCAGCAAAGCGCCGCCACCCAGTTCGAGCGCGTTCAGACGATGCTTCGGATCATCCGGAAGCTTCTGGCGATGATCAGCGGTGATGGAACGGATCTCCCCGAGCGTGCCGTCAGCGATGATCTCACGGACGCGGCGCATGTGTGGAAGAAAGCGTGTCCACATCGCCTCAAGCACGACCAGACCTTTGGCGCGGGCCAGGTCGACGATTTCAGCGGCTTCCCTGGCATTGAGAGCGAAGGGCTTCTCGACAAGAATGTGTTTGCCAGCATTAAGCGCGAGTTTCGCCGCAGAGACATGCTGGGGATGTGGGGTAGCAATGTAGATGATATCGACATTGGGATCGGCCACCAGTGCCTCATAACTGCCATGCGCCGTCGCGATGCCGAAAGTCCTTGCAAAGCGATCCGCACGTGCCTGGGCACGGGATCCCACCGCCGCCACCGAATGACCTGTCTGGATCAGGTCCTTGACGAACAGATCGGCTATCCAGCCCGTCGCCAGTATTCCCCACCGTATCGTCTTAGCCAATTGCCTTCTCCTATGAATTGTTTTGAACCCTGTCGGGGTGCTTCTTGCGCGTACTGATGAAGGGAATCACGCGCCAATTTGCGTTGGCGATCGGCATGGGTCTTGACCCAATGCCGCTCAATGATCCAAGACCAATAGCTCCCGCAGCGCATTTATCACAAGCAGATGATCTTCCAGGTCCGGAAGCCCGCTGACGCCCACCGTTCCGATCAGTGTGCCGCCCCGCAACATTAGGGGAAACCCGCCCCCGCTCGCCACGAAGTCGGATTCGGGCAGTCGAAAACGGCTATTGAAATTATATCCCCCCTGTTCAGCTTCAAGTCGCATCGCCAGGGAACTGCGATGAAATCGATGGGCAACGGAACGCTTTCGGGCCGCCCAGTCCGTATTGTCCGGGGTCGCCCCGGGCATCAACAGGGCGAACACGACATCGGTCCCGTGCGCCACGGTAATCGCTGCCGGCAACGACCGGGCCGCCGCCTGCGCCTGCATGAGGCAGCCAAGTTTCCAGGCGAAATCATAGTCAAATGTCGCAAGTTGCAGGTCCTTTAGTTCCTCGGCGAGTGTGTCGAGCGTGTAGATCATCTGGGGTGTCTCCCGGGTCTTTTTCATGAATGTCGGGCCATGCCCGAAGTGAACTCAATCCATCGGGTAGGCAACGAAAGCAAATCGCCTGCTGTCGGGTGACCAGCTGTTGACGTTGATCGTGCCCTGACCGCCGAAGATCCGCGCCACCGGGACTGCAGCGGACCAATCGCCGTCACGCACCAGTTTCAACTCGACCCAGAGATCGGCCGGATGTCCTTTAGTCCCGGGCGGATAGGCCAAATAGGCCGCAAGCCCACCATCAGGCGAAAAATGCGGGAACCAGTCGACCGTGGGCGCATGGGTCAGCCTTTCGATCTCCGATCCGTCAGGCCGCATGCGCGCGATCTGAGCGTGGCTCGAAAAGGCTTCGGTGTTGAAATAGATCCAGGCACCGTCGGGGCTGTATTCCGGCCCGTCAGTTGGCGCGCCACCCGAGGTGATCTGGCGAAACCCGCTCCCATCCGATCCGATGGTGCAAATCTCGGCCGACAGGAAGGTGACGCTGTCATCGGTGATGAGCGCCCGGACGCCGACAAAGGCAAGTTGCCGCCCGTCAGGCGAAACTCCATGCAGAAAGTGCAAAAGTCCATCAGGTCCTTCCTTGCCCGAGAGCTGAACCGCCACCCCACCCGCTAGCGGCGCCCGATATAGCTGCCAGTCGTCGTAGGCCGAAACGAAGATATGCGCCCCGTCCGGATCCAGGACATGATCGTTGTTCAACGGAGGCACGCCCTGCAAGTCGATCACCTGCAGGCCCGGTTCGTCAAGCGGCAGGCGCCAGAGCAGCCCTTTGCCGTTCAGGATCAGCGCATCGCCCTGACGGGTCCAGTTCGGCGCTTCCAGCAGGAGGTCCGCCGTCTCCAGGATCATGCGATTCTCGCCGCTGGCCGTGTCGTGAATCCATACCTGGCACCGCTGGCCTTTGGCCAATTCACGCGGTGGGATCTTCATGGCAACACCTCTCCTCTGGTCTGTACCATTGCCTGATCCAGAAGGCGCATCACCCCCAGCGTCAGATCATGCGACACCAGTGCGCTTTCGCCTTGGCCCGCCCGCAGGCAGCGGCCGGCCTCTTCGATTTCCCAGCGGTAGCGTTCTGTACTGGAAGGCTCAGTAACCTCCTCCATCTCGCGGCCTCGGGCGCTGATCAGGGCGCGCCCGGGGTTGAAGAGATTGTCGGTGACCGCAAGCCAGCCCTCATCGCCGATCAGCTTAAAACTTGACGAACCGCTACCTTTCGCACCCAGCACGAAGCCGCCCGACATCGTGGCATGGCCATCCGCATTCTTCAGTTGGATCGCCGAGCCGCTATCGACGCCGCGCTCGGTGAAAAGCGCCGAGGCGGTGACCTCCGCCCCCACCGTCAGGTTGGGTGCAAGGCCGGCCAGGATGTTCATCGGGTAGACCATGCATTCCAATGTGAAGCTGCCACCCAGATCAGGGTCTTCGATCCGATGTCCCTTGGTCGCGCCCATCGGCCCGATCGAGGCCGAAAAGGCCCGCGGCGTGCCGATATCCCCTGCTGCAATTACGTCCGCCAATCGACGAAACAGGGGATTGCACAGCGTCCACATCGCGTCCATCACGAAAAGGCCCCGTGCTCGCGCAAGCGCGACGATATCTGCGGCTTCCGTTGCATTCATCGCGAAGGGCTTCTCGACGAGCACCGGCTTGCCTCCTTCCAGCATCATCCGTGCATGGGCGTGGTGGTGGTTGTGCGGCGTCGCAATATAGACGATGTCGACCTGCGGATCGGCGGCCATCGCAGCATAGTCGCCATAGGCCGTGGCAATGCCGTGGCGTTCGGCAAAGGCCCTGGCCCTGCCGAGATCGCGCGAGGCAACCGCCACGCAACGCGCACCGGGGGTGCGGGCGAGATCCTCGGCGAACAACTCGGCGATCCACCCGGGGCCGACGATGCCCCAGCGGATGTCAGGAGTATCCGGCATGGCTCAAAGTTCCTTGATGCGGATGTTGCGCCAGCGGCAAGCTGCCGTTCGGCCCCAGCGGCCCTCACCCAGCCTTTTGTCGTTGTCGTGCACCTCGAAGGCGATGTGCCCCCTTGGCCCAAGGAAGTTGGCCACAGCATCGGCGTCGTAGTTCGGGAATTCGATCGCGGCGAGGTCGATAGAGGCGATCAGCAACCCGTTAATCCATACCGAAGCCTTGGGTTTGGCTCCGACGATCCGGACGCGGAAGGCGTTCCAGTCGCCAAACTTCCATGTCGCGAGGAAGTCCTCGACGGAGCAGGCCTCAGTCAGAAGACCACGTTTGGCCTGGGCGAAGGGCTCGATCGAGGTCTTGGGATCATCCTGACGAAGGCCGACAGGTTTTCCATCGGCGCCGAGCACGACGTCGAGCGCAAAGGGCACGGCGTGGAAACCGCTGATGCCATTGCCATAGAAGCCGCCGATCGAGCCAGACTTCCGGTGATCCAGAAGTACCTGGAAGCCGTGGAACGTATATGGCTTCTTGCGCAGCATGATTCCCGTGTCGGCAGGCCAGTCGGGATTGGCCTCGAAGGTCAATTCAAAATCGCCATAAGTTTTTTCCGTCACCAGATAACCACCCCAGCCGCTACCGGGGCTGTCTTGACGGCCGACGATGGCACCATCCTCCACCGTCCACACCGCAGGGTGCTTTGCGGTCTGCTCGTCGTAATCCGCCGGGAAGAGATCGGGATGGGCTTCTTGCACCGTGGGGCCGCCCGGCCACATCTCGCCATATGTTCGCGGCGTAGCGAACCAGCCGTTCAGTGTCTTGCCGTCGAAAAGCGATACGAAACCTTCCGCGTCAGTCATTTGCGTTCTCCTTTCGGGGGTGTGAAGTGAATTCAGGGTGGTCATAGCCGCTGACCGGTTGCCGCGTCGAAGAGCGAGACCAAGGCGGGGTCGATTTCGAAGGTGATATGAGGCGCCTCGTCCAAGCCTTGAAGCGTGTCCACCCGGATCGAGAGGGGATCCTCGCCAAGGCGGCCCCAGAGGAGCGTCTCTGCGCCCATGGGTTCGACCGAGACGATAGGGCTGGACGCCTGAAAGGGTGTTTGGCCAGTAAGGCGCGTTCCGACATGTTCGGGCCGCAGCCCCAATACGGCCTTCCCGCGAACGGGCGTCTCCGTCGCAAAGTCGTAGCCGGTCAGGGGTAGTTCGAACCCGCGCCCGACAAACCTCGCCTCTGCGCCCCGTACCTGTATCTCGCCATCGAAGAAGTTCATGCCGGGTGAACCAATGAAGCCCGCCACGAAGCGGTTTTGTGGGTGCCGGTATATCTCCTTTGGTGTGCCGATCTGGCGGATCACGCCGCCTTCCATCACGGCGATGCGGTCGGCAAGGGTGAGCGCCTCGATCTGGTCGTGCGTCACGAAAATCATCGTCGTGCCCAGCTGCTTGTGAAGCCGCTTCAGCTCTCCGCGCAACTCGGTCCGCAGCTTTGCGTCGAGGTTGGACAGCGGCTCATCGAAGAGGAAGACCCCCGCATGCCGCACCAAGGCGCGTCCGATCGCCACCCGCTGCCGCTGGCCGCCTGAAAGCTGGCGCGGCTTGCGTTCCAGAAGCGCCGTCAGCTGCAGGATCTCGGCCGCCTCAGTCACCCGCTTGTCGATCACAGTCTTGTCGGCGCCGGTCATGCGCAGGCCGAAGGACAGGTTGCCGCGCACCGTCATCTGCGGATAAAGCGCATAGGATTGAAACACCATGCCGATGTCGCGATCCTTGGGCTCGTGCCAAGTAACGTTTTCGTCGCCGATCCAGATCTGCCCGCCAGAGACGTCCCGAAGCCCCGCGATGACGCTGAGCAGCGTAGACTTGCCGCAGCCCGAGGCCCCCAGAAGCACGATGAACTCCCCCGGCGCAATCTCGAAATCCAACTCGCGGATCACGTGAACAGCCCCGTAGGAGACGCGGACCTTACGGACCGAAACGCCCTTGGCCTTTGTCTTTTTAAAACTATTGTCCATGTCTTATCCCTTCAACGCGCCATCGGAAATTCCACGGACGAACCATCGGCCCGAGGCGAAATAGACGATAAGTGGAACGATGGCGGCGAGCATCGTGGCGGCCATATTTACGTTGTATTCCTTCTCGCCGTATTGGCTGGTGACGATGGAGTTAAGCTGCACTGTCATGGGCAAGTTTTCTCGCCCGGCGAAGATCAGTCCGAAGAGGTAGTCGTTCCACGACCCGGTGAACTGTAATATGACGGCAACGATGATGATCGGAGTGGAAATCGGCAGGAGGACGTAAAAGAAGATCGACCAGAATCCACCTCCGTCAACGCGCGCCGCGCTGAACATCTCCTCCGGCACCGCAGCGTAGAAATTGCGGAACAGCAGCGTGGTGAGGGGGAGAGTGAAGCCCGTATGGATCAAGATGATGCCGGTAAGGGTTCCAAAGAGGCCCACCGCGTTCAACATGCGGACCAGCGGGAAAATGAACACCTGGAGCGGCACGAAGGTGCTAATCATCAGTATCGAGAATACGAGTGTTGCGCCGCGAAACCGCCAGAACGACAGCGCATAGCCGTTTATGGCGCCGATCATCACTGGAAAGATCGTGCCGGGGATGGCGATCTTGAAGGAGTTGACAAAGCCGGGGCTGATCCCATTGCACACCCGTCCAGTGCAGGCGTCAGACCATGCCTTGACCCAGGGAGCGAACGTAGCTGCCTTGGGCAGCGCGAACAGATTTCCGGTTCTGATTTCCGACATCGGCTTCAGCGAAGTGATGATCATCACGTAGACCGGCATTAGGAAGAAGGCAGCCGAGATGCCAAGGAAAACATAGATCGCGATACGTGACGGCGAAATCTTTCTAGGCTTTGGTCCGTCGGGAGTGATGGCGGTTGTCATGCTCATTGCCCCTTCGCGGTTCTGAGTTGGTAGAGTCGGAGAACGCACCATGGCAGTCCGACCAGCACGACGATTGTCAGCAACATGATCGTCGCGGCAGCCGTCGCCTGACCCAGGTTCGAGCGCTGGAACAGCATGTCCATCACGTACAAGGCTGGCACTTCAGTGGATATTCCCGGGCCACCCCCCGTCATCACGACGACGAGATCGTAGATTTTGATCGCGGTCAGCGATAGCAGAACTGCAGCGGTCAGGATCATCGGCCGGATCATGCCCGGGATGACGTAGACATAGACACGCCATTTCGCGACACCATCAATCTTAGTGGCGTTCCAGATGTCCTGGTCGATCCCCCTGAGCCCAGCCAGCATGATGACCATGCCAAGTCCGGTGGCTTGCCAGATGCCGGCCCCGACCAACGCATAGATCGCGGTTTGTTCTTTTGTAAGCCAGTCGAACCTGAAATTGCTGATGCCGAAATGGCGAACCGCGGCTTGGATTCCGAAAGTGGGATCGAACAGCCACTGCCAGACGATTCCGGTCACCACGAAGCTCAGCGAGGCTGACATTAAAAAGATGGTTCGGAATCCATCCTCGAAGCGGATGTTCTGATCCAAAAGCACCGCAAGAACATAGCCGAGCGTCAGGCACCCGCCGATGAACAATAGACCGAATATGGCGATGTTGGCGATGGCCATTTGCCACAGGTCGGAATCGAACAGGCGGGCATATTGCTGAAGGCCGACGAAGTCGTTGTTTGGCAATAGCTTGGAGGAGGTAAACGACGTCCAGACTGTCCATGCCAAGCCAAAGCAAATCACAACAGAGACGAAGAAGATCGTCGGTGTCATTGCAATGACGGCAGGCAGTCTCCTCAATCTGACAGGGCGGGCCATAGCGTCTTCCAGTGATATGTGATGGATCATGCCACTCGCGAAAGAGTTGGCGGAGGGCGCCGACGGGTCTGGGAGTACACCCGCCGGCAGGAACTAGGCTTCGGCCTAGTTCGTGGAGTGGAACGTATCGAGCATCGCATTGGCGAGACTGTCCGGCTTAGCCGCCTCGTCACTCCAGTATTTCGAGACAGCATCCTGCATGCCCTGCCGCCGATCCGCGGACAGGGCATAGGGGATCCCTGGAAGCCGCTTGGCCGGATCCTGCAGCACCGCCATGGCCTTCTGCGTACATTCGTCCATCTTGCTCACGTCGGCGTCGAGAATGCTCGGCATCGAACCCTTGGCATTGTTGAAGGCAACCTGCGTGTCTTGTTGCAGCATCACGGAAGCCAGCAAAAGCTGTCCCGGGCGCTGCTTATCAAACTTCGGGAAGATAAAAGCGTCCCCGGTCAGGATGATGCCGTCATTCTCAGGCCCGAGCACGCAACCATAGTCCACACCCGGCTTCTGACCGGCCGCCGTGAATTCACCCTTGGCCCAATCGCCCATCACCATCATGGCTGCCTGACCGGTAGCCACCATATTGACTGCGACGTTCCACTGGCGACCCGGGCTGCCCTCGTCATCATAGGCGCGCAGGCGGCCGAAGATCTCGGCGGCGCGCTTGAAGCCGTCGGACTTGATCGCTGCCTCGTAATCCGCCGTCTGCATCTGCAGGTAGACATCGGGCGCAACACCGGCGAGGATCTTGTTGAACAGGATAATCAGTTGCCAGTCCTGGCCCCCCACCGCAAACGGGATAATGCCCGCCGCTTTGATCTTGTCGAGATCGGCGAACAACTCGTCATAGGTCTTGGGTTCGGTCAATCCCAGCTTGGCGAAGACCGGCTTGGAATACCAAAGCCAGACCTCAGACTGCGCGTTGATCGGCACGGCATAGACATGGCCGTCGCGCGTGATCGCCTTCCACACGAAATCAGGAAGCCGCTGTTGCCACTTCTGCTCGGCAGCAACGGAATCTATGTCAGAGAGCAGGCCCGCTTTGTAAAGCTCGTCCAGATCGGTGCCGGTGCTGAACTTCGCCGCACCCATCGGGTCCCCCGCAACAATGCGCGTCACTGCAGGTGCGAGCGAGTCGCCCGGAACGGCAAAGTCGATCCATTTCCCCCCTTTGGCCTCGTAGGCCGATGCGATGGCGTTCAGGGCCACCGACTCACCGCCCGACACCCAATTGGTATAGACCTCGATACTGAGATCCTGCGCCTGCGCCGACGTTGTCAGAAACAGTGCAGCCAAGCCGCCGAGAGCGGCTTTCTTGCCGTTAAACATTATGATTTCCTCCTCCAAGGTTGCAATTCTTCAGCGGTCCGCCCGGGCGACGGCATCCAGGCAATCAACGCCACCTCTCGCCCTGTGCCTTCTGGCACGCCACTCCTCAATGGCGCCTCATTCGCATGCTCATGTAGTAAGGTTACGTCATTTTCATGTAGTAACGCTACTACATTCCCTTTGCAAGTCATTTGTTGTGCGGTAAGCACATCGTGTGTGACTGACATCCCGGCACGGAGATAGCATTTGACGCGGCAGCGGAAATCGACATTGGCAGATATCGCTGCGAAGACCGGATATGGCACCAATACGGTGTCTCTGGCCTTGCGGGGCAGCACGCGGATATCTCAGGCAGCCCGCGACACGATCCTCAAAGCGGCCGAGGCGCTGGACTACGTGCCGAACAATTCAGCCAAGTCGCTCGTGCTGAAACGCAGTAACACGGTGGGGATGTTGGTCGAGTATTTGACCAACCCGCAGCCGACGGCGGTGGCCACCGCCTTGCAGCGAGAAATGTCAGATCGCGGCTATGGCGTGCTCTTTGCAAGCAGCAGCACACCGCAACAGGAAACCGCCGCAATCGAGATGTTTCGGCGGCACATGGTGGATGGGCTGCTGATCTATCCGGTGGACCACACCAAACTTGGCCATTTGCGCCGGCTGCGAGAGCGGAACTTCCCGATCGTTATGTTGGTCGGTGCACGGGACACGGGCCTCGATGCCGTCGGCGTCGATGAATTTCAGGCCTCTTACGACGCCACGACCCACTTGATCGCACTTGGGCACAAGAGGATTGGCGCGCTCGGGCCCATCAAAGACAAGCCCCTAAAAATTGAGGGATTCCGACATGCGCATCGTGTGCATGGCCTTCCTCTAGACGAACGGCAGATCTACGAGCCCATAGGCTTCAGCATAGCGGCGGGTTTTGAAGGCATGGGCGCGTTGGCTGCGCGCAATCTCGGGCTGACAGCGCTTTTTGCCACATCGGATATGTTCGCACTCGGGGCGATGCGCTGGGCGAAGGTCAATGGCGTGTCCGTTCCCGAACAACTATCCATCGTGGGCTATGATAACATTGAGTTCGGAGAGTTCTCCGATACGACCCTCACCAGCGTGCGCAACGACGGCGCCACTCTGGCCAAAGCTGCGGTCGAACGTCTGATCGCCCTGATGGAGACCGATGCGCCACTACCTCCTCCAACCCTGACGCTCCTTCCAGGTGAACTCGTCATCCGCGAAAGCTCGTCTCGACCGGGGCAACGCGCCTGGGCGTCGCGGCACGCGAGCAAGCGATAAGTGCGCCGGAATGCTGGGGAAAAACTAAGTGATGCCGCACCCCCAGCAATGGGTAGGCTCCCTTCCCTCCAGTTCTGCGCGATGGCCGATTCCACGGTGCGACACTGCCTGTGGAGGGGAGTTCGCGGAAAATCGACGGCGCAGGATCGGTCAGAAAAGAACGAAGCGTATCAGAGCTTTCAGCAAAGCGATCGCGCGGACACGCGGGAGAAAGCGGGAATTCACGTCACACACGAGTGTGTAAGGAAGGACAGCCGCAGTCGCGCCAGCGTTGCGCTGCAGAAGCGGGACCGACTGTCCCGCGACCGAGTGTCCGCTTTCAGGTCGGAATCGCCATCAGTCGCCCCCTCGCAATCGACGACCGGCCTCCAGTCCCTCGTAAAACGCGCCACGGCTACCAGTTCGTATAGGACCCATCCCTCCTCCGCATGTGCGGTGCCTCCCAGTACTCGAAGCGCTGCTGGGAGATGAGCTCCTCATTGACCTCGGCGCCAAAGCCCCAGCATCGGAGACCATGTAATGGGCGCTGCTGCCTCAAGGAGGATATCCTGGCCCGGCGTGAATATGAATCGAATAAATAGATACTCTCAGTCCAAACCTGCGACATCGGGTCCAAAAATCATGATGTAAAATCCGGAGTGTTGAAAGCCTGGACCGGCGGCGGCGGGTCGGAATCGAGTCTACGGATAGCGACCAGACATGTTTGGGCGCTGCAGCCTTGTGACAGCGAGGACGCCGGGATGTCGAGCGTTACGGTATTCGGATTGCCATGCCGCTCAATATTGCTATCACGGTCCATATCGAACCAGGCGCCGGTGGAAAGCCTTAACACACCCGGCATAATCGCGTCTGAAACGACGGCCGCGGAGATCAGCCGGCCGCGGGTGTTGAAGACTTCGACCAGATCACCATCAGCGATGCCACGATCAGCCGCATCGGCCGGACTGATATGGATCGGCTCGCGCCCTGCCACCTTGCCTGCCTTGCTGTGCGGACTGGCATCAAGCTGGCTGTGCAGTCGGCGCACCGGCTGGTCCGAGATCAAATGCAGTTCCTGTTCGCCGCGCGATGCCGCCCCCAGCCATTCCGGCGGTTCGAACCAGATCGGGTGGCCGGGGCAATCGGCGAGTGCGAAGCTATCGACCGTCTCGGAAAAGATCTCGATCAGACCAGACGGCGTCGGAACTGGGTTCGCACCAGGCGCGTGGCGAAACGCTTCTAACATGACGACCGGGCCTGCCTCGGGGCCGAGATCGAAGAGGCCTGCCTTCCAGAATGTCTCGAAATCCGGCATGGCTATGCCTCTGGCGGCTGCATTGTCTCGGCTCACGGCATAGATGCGCCGCAGCCACCCATCCTCGTCGAGGCCTTCGGAGAAATTGATCTCGAGCCGTTTGGCCAGCGCGTCGAAAATGTCGAAATCGTTGCGCGATTGGCCAAAAGGTTCTTCGACCTTCTTCATTGCGACGACCAGATCCTCGCCGCCGGCAGCGGCGATGTCATTGCGTTCCAGCGAGGTCGTAACTGGAAGGACGATATCGGCGAGCTTTGCCGTCGACGTCCAATAGGGCTCATTGACGACGATCGTCTCCGGCTTTTCCCAGGCTTTCAGGAGGCGGTTAAGATCCTGATGATGATGGAACGGATTGCCACCCGCCCAATAGACGAGACGGATATCTGGATAGCTGTAGTTTTTTCCATTGTAGGTGAAGCTGGCGCCCGGATTGAGCAGCATGTCGGCGACGCGCGCAACCGGAATGAAGGTCGAGACCGGGTTCCGGCCCTGCGGGAAAGTGCCGAACTTGAACCGGGCATTATCGTGCCCTACGGAATTCAGTGCGCCATAGCCAACACCGAAACCGCCTCCGGGAAGTCCGATCTGACCGAGCATCGCTGCCAGCGTCACCGTCATCCAGAAAGGCTGTTCCCCATGCACGGCGCGCTGCAGCGACCAGGAGACATTGATCATCGTCCGGCTTGCAGCCATTTCCCTGGCAAGCGAGGCTATCCGGTCGGCATCGATGCCGCAGATTGCGGATGCCCATTCCGGCGTCTTGGCAATGCCATCCGTGTGCCCGAGCAGATAGGGCCTGAACCGGCCATAGCCGGTACAGTGGCTGTTGAGGAAGACGCGGTCTGCAAGGTTCTCGGTCTCCAGCACAAAGGCGAGCGCCAGCATCAACGCCACGTCCGTATTGGGGCGGACCGCCAGCCACTCGCTATCGACCGGCATATTGTCGCAGACCGGGCTGATATTGACGAAGCGGGTTCCGGCCTTTTCCATGGCCCGCATGCCTGCCGTCACCCGGTGGCGGCCAGCCCCTCCCGGCGACATCTGGGCATTCTTCACAGGCACGCCGCCGAAGGTGACGAACAGCGTCGTGTGCCTCGCCATCACGTCGAAAGACGTATGCTGGTCGAGCAGGATTTCGGTCGAGGCAACCGCATGCGGCAGGATCACCCGACCGGCCGCGAGGCTGTAATTGTCAACATGGCTCACATAGCCGCCGATCAGATTAAGAAACCGGTGAACCTGGCTTTGCGCATGATGGAACCGTCCGGCGCTTGCCCATCCGTAGGAGCCACCGAAGATCGCCTCATTGCCGAAGGTCGAGCAGACCCGCTCGAACTCACGGGCGAGAAGATCAAGCGCCACATCCCATTCTACTTCGACGAAGGGCTCACGTCCTCGTAAGTGAGGGCTCGAACCGGGTCCGTTTTCCAGCCAACTCCTGCGGACAGACGGTCTTGCTATGCGCACCTTCTTCAGATCGCCCGACGCCATATGAAGGCCGATCGGCGACGGATCGGAATCCTCTGCGGCGCCCCTTATTGAGGGGCTGCCCACCGGCTGGGGCACGACCTCGTAGACACCCCAATGAGCGGCAGTGCGAATCTTGCTGTTCGATGCCTTGCCGAGGCCCGTCACTTCACGGTCACCCGTTGCGCTTCGCGCTGCTGCAGGGCTTCGATGACGATGCGCGCACCATCCTCTATCGCATGCTCGATCGCCGCGCGGGCTGCATCGGCCCGCTTATGCTGTAGCGCCTGCATTAGGTCGTCGTAGTTGTGATGATCGCCGGATCCCGACTGAGCCTCCGGATAGAGATAATTGAAGCCCGGTCCGGCCCTCAGCCAAAGCATTTCGATAACGCCGAGAAGGGTCGGCATGCGAGCCGCCGCGTAAAGGACGAAGCGGAATTCCTTATTCAGCGTCAGCGCCAGATGCTGGTTCTTTTCTGCCTTCGCGGCGAGGTATTTCTTCAGCAACCCTCGCATCTCGGCGATTTCCGAGCCGTTAATTTTGCCTGCAGCATTATAGGCCGCAAGCCCTTCGACAGATTTGCGGATCTCGGCGATCTCGGAATACTGCGCCACCGTCATCGTCGGCACCCGGAAAGATTGAGCCGGTTCCGCGGCCAGGACACCGGAGGCGGCAAAGCGCACCAGAGCTTCGCGAACGGGTGTAATGCTAATGCCAAGCGAGTGCGCCAGATCCTTCGTGACGAGCCTGGTCCCGGGCTCCAGCCGGCCCTCGATAAGCGCCGCGCGGATTTCATCCTCGACATGCGTAACTAGGCTCTTTCTCGGAGCTGCATTGAACAAAGCTGTACTCACATCACCCTCGTCATTGGAAAATTTGCCTGTTTTTTATCACAGATTCGGAACTGCCCATATCTTGCTCATACAGGATATATCATATATCGTCGCGCTATCAACTGCCGTCCTGCCGGACGGGGGAAATGTCAACTCCGGAGAAGGTGAAGGCCTAATGAAAAGACTAGTTGCTTTAGCTCTCGCGGCATCCATGCTGCTGCCAGTCACCACAGCGACCGCCGAAGCTGCCGATCTCGTCGTCGGCCGCAGCGCTTCCACTACCGCCATGGACCCTGGCTTCCTTCGCGAGGCCGCGACCATCGTCGATAATATTTTCGACACGCTGGTCATGCGAGACAAGGATATGAAGCTCGTACCCGGACTTGCGACCTCATGGACGGCGATCGACGACACGACATGGGAATTCAAGCTCCGCGAGGGCGTCAAGTTTCACAACGGCGAGGCATTCGACGCCGAGGCCGTCAAGTTCACCCTCGACCGCGTTCTCGATCCGGCGGCAAAGTCGCCGACGGTCTCCTACATCCGCACTATCGCCAGTGTTGACGTCGTTGATCCGTCAACCGTCCACATCAAGACCAATGGCCCCGATCCGCTGCTTCCAACCCGCATGAGCCGCTACCCGGCCTATATCGTCCCGCCGAAATACGTCAAGGAAGTCGGCAACGACAAGTTTGCCACCCATCCCGTCGGCACCGGCCCGTATAAATTCGTCGAGTTCATTCCAGACCAGCATGTCATTCTCCAAGCCAACAAGGATTACTGGCGCGGCGCACCGTCAATCGACAAGGTCACCTGGCGCTCGATTCCGGACGGCACTGCTCGCGTCACCGCACTTCTGACCGGCGAAGTCGATATTATCGAAAAAGTCCCGGTGGACTTGCTGCCGCTGGTCAAGGAAAGCCCCGACGCCGATCTCGTGCAGGTAAAGAATGGCGGTCTTACCATCTATCTCGGCCTTACCATGAAGGAAAAGCCGCTGGATAATGTGAAGGTCCGCCAGGCGCTCAATATAGCCATCGACCGCAAATCGATCGTCGATAATATTCTTCAGGGCATGGCGGCTCCACGTGGCACCCAGGTCGGCCCCGCTGACTTCGGTTACAAAGACGTTCCAGTTCCGGCCTACGATCCTGCCAAGGCCAAGGCGTTGCTTGCGGAAGCGGGCTATCCGAACGGCTTCAGCATCAAGATGCAGTCCTCGCACATCTACATCAAGGACAGCGAAGTGGCACAGGCGATCGCCCAGCAATTTGGCGACATCGGCGTGAAGATCGACCAGGAAGTGCTCGATTGGTCCGTCTATGCGCAGCAGGTGCCGCGCAAAGGCCCGATCTTCATGCTCGGCTGGGGTTCGACCCAGACGCTCGATGCGGACGCCGCCGTCTATGCCATCATGAAGACCGGCGAGCCCTACTCGACGGCCTCGATCCCGGAGATGGACAAGCTTCTCGACGAAAGCCGGGCCATCGTCGATCCGGCGAAACGCGAAGCGGTGCTCGCTCAGATTCAGGATCTGGCTGCCAAGGACGTGCCGCTCATCCCGCTTTATCAGGAGGATGCGCTTTACGGTAAGGCGAAATCGGTTACCTTCGAAGGGCGCCCGGACGCGCGTATCCCGATCTTCGACATCAGGAAGCGATAAGACAGCATGACGCGGTTTTGGAATGTCAGGGACAACGCAGATGCGATATTTGCGACGTTCCTTCTGGTCACGGTCCTGGCGCTCTGCCTCTTCGTGCCACTTTTGTGGCCGATCGATCCGGTGCGCGGAACCCTGACCGCGACATTCAAGCCTCCGCTCTCCGTCATCGGCGGAGAACTCCATCCGCTCGGAACTGACCAGCTAGGGCGGGATCTTCTCGCCCGGCTGGGTCTCGGCACGTTGATCTCGCTGTCGATCGTGATCGCGGCATCTGCCATCTCCGTTGTGCTCGGCACGACGCTCGGCATGATCGCCGGTTATTATCGCGGCTGGTTCGACATCGTCATCATGCGCGCCGTCGATGTTCAGCTCGCCATTCCCTTCATCCTGCTCATCCTGTTGATCGTCGCGGTGATCGGGCCTAGCATGGCCAACCTGGTCGTGGTGCTCGGTATTACTGGCTGGGCTGTGTTTGCCCGCGTCGCTCGCGCCAAGACGCTGGAAATTCGCGAACTGGAATATGTCGATGCGTCCCGCTCGATCGGACTGCCGGACAGGACGATCATCTTCCGCCACATCCTGCCGAACATCGTCGGGCCGCAGACCGTACTGATGACGCTGGACCTGCCGCGCCTGATCATCCTGGAAGCCTCGGTCGGCTTCCTCGGTCTCGGCGTGCAGCCGCCGACACCGACGCTCGGCAATCTGATCGGCGAAGGCCGCTCCTATATCCTGCTTGCCAACTGGCTCGTTCTCTATCCCGGCCTCGTCATCGGGGCATTGGTGATCGGCTGCAATCTCATCGGTGACTGGCTCGTGCGGCGCGCCGACAGCAGGAATGCCTGACGATATGAAAACAGCGAGCTTCATCACCGGACGAGCGCTGCAGGGCATCGTCGTCATGTTCGGCGTCTCCGCTATTGTCTTCTTCGCCCTGTTCCTGACCGGCGATCCGGCCGCCCTTATGATGTCGCCCGATGTATCGCGTGAAGAAATCGAGGCCTTTCGCCAGGCCATGGGCTTCAACGATCCGATCTGGTTACAATATGGCCGCTTCCTGGCCGGCGCGCTGAGCGGCGAGCTCGGCATGTCGCTGCGCTTCCACCGTCCAGCACTTGATCTCCTGGTCGAACGCCTGCCGGCGACGGCGCTGCTAGCCTGCACGGCACTCGTCTGGAGTTCACTGCTCGGTTTCCTGCTCGGCACGATCGCGGCGGTGCGCAAGAACAGCGCCATCGATTTCGCCATTCGCGTCATCTCGCTGCTCGGCCAGGCGATCCCGGTCTTCTGGCTGGCGCTGCTGCTGATCATCTTCTTCTCTCTGACGCTGCGCTTGCTACCATCAAGCGGCATAGGCAGTGTCGCGCAGCTCGTCATGCCGTCGATCGCGCTCGGCGCCTATTACTTGAGCGCCATCACCCGGCTGGTGCGCGCCAGCTTGATCGAGGTTCTGGGCGAGAACTATATCCGCACCGCCCGCGCCAAGGGCATTTCCTCCTGGCGCATCATCGTTCACCATGCGCTGCGCAACGCGCTGATCCCTGTCATCACCGTGCAGGGCATGTATTTCGCCTCGCTGCTCGGGGGCGCGCTGGTGACGGAAATCATCTTCGCCTGGCCGGGCATCGGTCGTCTGGCCGTCGAAGCCATACAGAACCGCGATTTTCCGGTGGTGCAGGCCGTCGTCCTCTTCGCCGCTGCTGTCTTCGTTGTCGTCAACTTCCTTGTCGATCTCGCTTATGTCTGGCTCAATCCGAGGATCCGGCTGTGATCTCGGATGGTATCTTCGACGCAGCACTGGGGCTGACACGCCACTGGTGCGCAATCCGCTCGGTGAAGGGCGACGACGAGGCTCTTGCGCGACAGGCGAATGATATTTGCGGCTGGCTGAAGACCGAACTCGGGGCGACAATTGTCTCCGCCATCTCCCCGCGCGGCAGGCAGCCGGTCATCCATGGGCGTATCGATGTCGGTGCGCAGACGACCGTCATCCTCTACAACATGTACGACGTCATGCCGGCGACGTCTCAGGGCTGGTCGGTCGATCCTTTCGCTGGCGGCATTATGGACCTACCGGAGATCGGCAAAAGCTTCGTTGCCCGTGGTGCCGAGAACAACAAGGGGCCGCTCGCGGGCATGCTTCTGGCCGTGAAGGCACTTGCTGATGCAGGAGAGCTGCGCGTCAATGTCGAGATCCTCATCGATGGCGAAGAGGAAAGCGGCAGCCGTGCAATGCGCGATTACCTAGCCGACGATGCCTGCCCGGTGAGGCAGAGTGTTGCCGCCATCTTTCCGTCCTTCTGCGAATACGGCGGCGGTCCACCGCGGGTCTATCTCGGCTTTTCCGGCATTGCCAAAGGCGAAGTCCGTGTCGAAGGCGGCGAATGGGGAGGACCGAAAGCAGCCATCCACTCCAGCAACGCACCCTGGATCGCCAATCCCGCCAGCCGGCTGGTCGAGGCCTTGTCGCTGACCGGCACCCCCCCGACCGGAGAACTCGGCAGGATCGGAATCGACCCGGAGGCCGCTGACATCATCGCGACGCTCGCCGCAGCCTTCGATCCGGCGGCCGAACTGCAGTTTCGCAAGACGGAACGGTTTTCGCTGGACGGAGACGGCAGATCCCTCCTCGAACACGTCCTGGCGACGGCATCCTTCAACATCTCCAGCCTCGAAACCATGCCGCTCGCCGCCGATGGCGTTATACCTTACGGCGCCCGCGCCGGCTTCGAACTGCGCGTCCCGCCGACGCTCGATCCGGCCGACTTTCTGGCCGACTATCGCAACGCACTTAGGACGACTTCAGGTGCCGTGCTGAATGTTGCGGACAGCTATCCCGGCCATCGGTTTTCCGCGGATGCCCCGGGTGTCGCACCGCTTCTGAAGAGCTACGACAAGACCGCCCTTGCCGCGCCACAGGTCTGGCCCTGGGCGATCGGCGCCGCCCCCGCCTATGCTTTTGCGCGGCATGCGAAGTCCTTCCTTCTCGCCGGTGCCGGTCGCGGCGGCAATGCGCATGGCATCGACGAGTTCATGACGCTCGAAGGATATCGCCGGTTCATCGAGTCGATCGCCCTCTGGCTAGACCTCGTTGCCGACGAAGCGGATGCCCCATGAACGCGATCCGCCATCTCTCCCGCGCCGACGCAATCGAGGCAGGCGCCTTGGACTGGACAGCCGCCATCGAGGACGTACACGCAACGCTCCGACTGCTGCGCGATGGAAAGGCCGGCATGGTCGCCGAAAGCGTCATTCCGCTCGGCGCCGATCCCCGCTACAGGGCCTATGGCCTCCCCGCCTTCGTCGGCGGCGTCTACGACGCGACCGGCCTGAAATGGACGGTCCATCGCGCCGAACCGGTGGGCGACCTTCCCAGTATCAGCAGCACCACATTCATCAACCGCCTGACCGATGGCGCCCCGCTCGGCACGGTCGAAAGCGCGCTCCTGACCCGCATGCGCACCGTCGCCGTCTCGGCCGCCGCGATCCGCGGCCTGATGCCGAACGCTTTGAAATCCGTCACTATCCTCGGTGCTGGCGCACAGGCGCAGACGCATCTGGACATGCTGCGCAGCCTGTTTCCGGACTTGGGCGAAGTCCATCTCTGGAACCGGACGAGAACCCATCTCGATACGTTGATCGAGCAGGCGGACCCAAACCCGATCACGCGGCTCATCCCGCATGATCGCTTGCACGAGGCGTTGGAAAATGCGGATGTCATTCTCTGCTGCACCTCGGCGCCGGAACCGTTTCTCGACGCCTCCGCCGTGGGTGCCGGCCGGCTGATCATGCAGATCGGCTTCAACGAGGTGAAATTCGAGACGATCGCGGCGACGGATTTCGTCACCGTCGACCTCTGGGGCGATTTTGCCGATAAGAGTGCAAAAAGCCTCTTCCAGATGTATCGCGCCGGCCAGTTTGCGCCCTCGCGTGTCGCGGCGGACCTACCGGCCATCGTCCTCGATGGCTGGCAGCCACCGACAGGTGCATCGCTCTATTTCTCGAGCTTCGGCCTCAACGTCTTCGACATTGCCTTTGCGGCGCGTCTGTTGCGACGGGCAAACGAACTCGGGATCGGCACCGTGATGCCGGCCATCTGATGCCTATTGCAAGGAAAGGACCCAGTCATGATCATCACCGCCGAAGAACTGCTGAAGGCACTCCCGCAAGGACAACTTATCCCAGTCGACGTTCGCCCCGAAGCCGCGTGGCGCGAAAAGACGCTGCCAGGTGCCATCAATCTCAACGTCTATGACTACTTCATTCCCCAAAGCGATGAGACGGGGATAAGAGGCATGGCGGCGGGTGCGCGCGAAGCCTTCGAACGGCTCGGCATCGGTCAGGGACGCGTTCCGGTCTTCTTCGAGGAACAGACCGGCATGATCTCGCCGCGTGGCCTCTGGTTTCATGAACTGGCCGGTTTCGATGGCGGCCTCGTTCTCGACGGCGGTATCCAGGCATGGGAAGCTATCGGTGGTGAGGTCGCACCGGCGACCGGCGCCACCGACGCCATCCGGCAGTCGGATACCCCTCCGAATGGGTTTCGGCGTGAACTTGTCGCCTCGACCAACGAGGTTCTCGGCCATTCGGACCGCAACGCCGTCATTTTCGACGTCCGCCGGCGTTCGGAATTCGAAGGTACCTTCCTGCATCCCTGCTGCGCCCGGCCCGGCCGCATTCCGCATTCGCATTTCGCCTTCTACGAGGACATGCTGCGCGACGGCAAATATCGCCCCGCCTCCGAGATCCGCGAAATCACCAAGGCCGCCGGCCTGGCGCCGGATCGCCAGATCATCACCTATTGCCACCGCGGCGCCAGGGCCGCCACCGCGCTCTACGGCCTCAGGCTCGCCGGCTTCGACAAGGTGAAGATCTACACCGGATCCTGGCACGAATGGGCCGGCAATACTGCCCTGCCGATCGTGATCGGACCCGCCGAAGAGGTTTAAAGCCAGCTCTGGATCTCGATCGGGCTGCCGTCTCTGAACCTCGAGAGGCGGAATGGCGGCGGATCTCATGCGCGCGCAGTATCAGCGGCAGTTCGCGCTCAGGTCGCGGCCGGCGAGCCGCACCCAGCCCCCGTGTCGACCGGACTGTTCACCGCCGACCAATCCCTTTTCGAGCAGCAGCACCGTGACGCGGCGGCAGGCTCGATCCCAGGCGGCCTAAAACACCGATAATGCCGCCGCCGACGATCGCGACTTCCCCTGCATTTACGCGGCGACCGCACCAGTACCCCATTCATCGCCCCAGACCTGCACCCTATGTCCCGGAGAGACTTCGAGATAGTCCCGCTTCGGGACCACGTAGGAAGTCGGCCGGATCGGGCTCTTGATCTCGTCGTTGCTGAGCCCTCGCCGGATACCGCGGCGCGACGGGTCGGGAACCGGAACCGCCGCCAGAAGGCGCTTCGTGTAGGGATGTTGCGGGTTTTCGAAGATCGACTGGCGCGGCCCGATCTCGACGATCTCGCCGAGATACATGACGGCCACCCGGTGGCTCATCCGCTCCACCACGGCCATGTCGTGGGAGATGAACAGATAGGCGAGACCGAGGCTTTCCTGCAGGTCGAGCATCAGGTTGATGACCTGCGCCTTTATCGAGACGTCGAGCGCCGAGACGGCCTCGTCGGCCACGATGATCTGCGGCGCCATGGCGAGCGCACGAGCGATGCAGAGGCGCTGCCGCTGGCCGCCGGAAAATTCATGCGGGTAGCGGCCTGCCATATCCGGCTGCAGGCCGACCCTGAACATCAGGTCGGCGACCCGGTCTCGCGCGTCGCCCTTGCCAGACGCAATGCCGTGGGCCAGCAGGGGTTCCGCAACGGCATCGCCGACTTTTATGCGCGGGTTGAGGCTGGCAAACGGATCCTGGAAGATCATCTGAATATGCCGACGCATGGCACGCATTTCCGCGCCCTTGAGATCAAGGATCTCCTTGCCGTCGAGCTTGACCGAGCCGGAATTGGCGTCCAGCAGCCGCGTGATCGTGCGTCCGGTCGTCGACTTGCCGCAGCCGGATTCCCCGACAAGCGCCAACGTCTCGCCGGCTTTCAGATCGAAGGACAGGTTTTCTACCGCATGCACGCGTCCCGACGTCGCCCCGAGGAAACCTGCGCCGACGTCGAACCGGGTTACGAGGTCGCGCACCTGGAGAAGCGGGAGCGGTTTGACGGAGACGGTATCGGCAACCGGAGGCACATCGACCGGCACGCCGCTTTCGACATCGATCAGCGGGAAACGCGCCGGGCCGGATGCGCCCTGCATAGAGCCGAGTTTCGGCACGGCGGAAAGAAGCGCCTTTGTATAGGCGCGCTGCGGTTGATCGAAGATCGCCTCCGTCTCGCCGCGTTCGATCGCCTCGCCCTTATACATGACGAGCGTCCGGTCGGCGATCTCGGCAACGACGCCCATGTCATGGGTGATGAAGAGAACGGCCATGCCATCCTCTTCCTGCAAGAGCTTGATGAGTTCCAAAATCTGCGCCTGGATCGTTACGTCGAGGGCCGTCGTCGGCTCGTCGGCGATCAAGAGTCGCGGCCGGCAGGCGAGTGCCATGGCGATCATGATGCGCTGGCGCATGCCGCCGGAGAGCTGGTGCGGATATTCGGCGAGCCGCGTGCGGGCGGACGGGATACGCACCTTTTCGAGAAGCCCGAACGTCTCCTTTGCCGCATCCCGGAAAGGCAGGCCGCGGTGGGCGACCAGCACTTCCGATATCTGGTCACCGACAGTCAAAGACGGATTGAGGCTGGTCATCGGCTCCTGAAAGATCATGGCGACATGGTTGCCGCGGAGATTGCGCATCTGTCGCTCCGGCAGGGTCAAAAGCTCCTGCCCATCCAGCCTCACCGAACCCTCGATCCGGCAGTTGTCCTGTCCATAAAGCCGCATGATCGACAATGCTGTAACGCTCTTTCCTGAGCCCGACTCGCCGACCAGCGCCAGCGTTTCGCCGGCGGAGACATCGAAGGACACTTCGCGGACGACCGGCAGCCAGACACCCTTGCGCCGGAACGAGGTTTTCAGGCCAGAAACGGTCATTACAGGTTCGGCCATGTCCATTCCTTTCATCGCGAAAAGGCACATGCATACCCATCTGCCCCACTATCTTGCATGCCATAGATAAAAGCATCTTGCCAGGGTAGATATAGGATATATTATATATCGCCGTAGAACGGAGCCCTCCTTTTCGGGGCGATCCGCCTCGGCAGCGATGAAGGAATTCCGCAGATGAAGCTCGAAGAAATCCCCCGGCTCTCCCTCGGCTACCTGCCGACCCCGATCGAACCGATGGAGCGCCTCGGCGCCGAAATCGGCATCGCCCTATCGGTCAAACGGGACGATTTCACCGGCTTCGGCGGTGGCGGCAACAAGGTCCGCAAGCTGGAGTACCTGATGGCGGATGCCGTAGCGCAGGACGTCAAGGTGCTGATCACCACCGGCGGACACCAGTCGAACCATGCGCGTATGACGGCGGCCGCTGCCCGCAAGTTCGGGATGAAGCCGATCCTCGTGCTTCGGGGCAATCGTCCGGACCAGTATCAGGGCAATCTCCTGCTGGATCATCTGTTCGGTGCCGAGATCGATTTCCTCGATCCGGATGCCTATTTCACCGAAATCAACCCGCGTATGGACCACCATGCCGCGGAAGCAGAAGCCCGCGGCGAGAAGCCCTATATCATCCCGCTCGGCGGCGCGAGCGCGCTTGGCGCGATGGGTTACGTCAATGCCGTCAAGGAACTCTCGGAACAGTACATGGCTTCCGGCACGCCGGCGCCGCAATATCTCGTCGCCCCGGTCGGTTCCGGCGGCACTCTGGCAGGCCTTCACATCGGCTGCTCGCTCTATTGGCCGAACACGGAAGTGGTCGGCATCGCCGTCACCGGCAGCGCCGTTCCGTTCAGTGACCGTATCGCCGCGATGGCCAACGCCGGCGCTGCGCTTCTTGATCTGAAGATGCACTGGACTGCCGCCGACATTCGCATCGAGAACGACTATATCGGTCCCGGCTATTCAATCCCCTCGGAGGCGGGCAATGCGGCGATCAAGCTCGCCGGCAACCGCGAAGGCATGCTTCTCGATCCCGTCTATACCGGAAAGGCCTTCGCCGGCATCATGGGATGTGTCGAGAACGGTTCCATCGCCAAGAGCAGCTCGGTGCTGTTCGTCCATTGCGGCGGCTCCCCGGCACTCTTCCCCTACGCAAGACTTCTGACCAGCGATCTGGCGGGCTGAATGCATGGTCCACCGGCATCTGCCTGTTTGAAGAAGAAAACGGGCAAGACGTTCTGACGCCGGAGAAGCCCTTCACGTCCGCCATCGAATACATCGGGTCAGCGCACGTCGAGTGTCACCGTGGATAGCCATTTCGCTCTGTTGAATTCCGGCCTCATGCTCGGCCCCAGCCAAGCCAGGGCCTGGCCGCTGCCGCCTTGCACTGGCTCGCGGATCGCAGATCGCTCCAGCAAGACATCGGAGCTCTCTCGACGGATAGTCCGAACAACCAGCGCCTATTCTAGTCTTTACGTTAGCAGGGAGGGAGCGCGGCCACCCATGTTGAGTGGCTGGAGGTTGCTCTCAAGTTTGAAGCAAACCACTAGTGAACGTCACGAATCTCGAATTCCGCCCTTTGTCAGATTGGGAGAAACCAAAACAAAGCATCTGAAACCGGCGCGACCGGAGCGGTTGAGGCCGCCGCGCGATTCAATATCTACCAGGTGTAAAGCGACCACGATCGTTCCAGGTGCTTCAGCATTTCTGCATCAGCACCTTCCTCGTCTTTGGCCGCAAGCCGGTCCAGGATCCTTTCGTGCTCGACAAGCGTGAACCTTTCCTTCTCGGGCCAGACCAGCATGTCCGTGTGATAGGCCATGACCCACGAAACCATAGCTTCGCTGACGGCCACGAACAGCGGATTGCGCGAGATTTGGGCAATCCGCGTATGAAACTGCCTATCGGCGGAAATGAATTTCCCTGAATCGCCGAGCGCACCGCGCTGATGATGAAGAATCTCTTTGAGATCCGTGATGTCATCAACTGTCGTCTTCGATGTCGCTTCACGGGCCATTCCGCGCTCGAAGAATATGCGGGCAGACTTCAGATGCTCCAAGGCCCCGGCTGACTGCGACAGCATCACCCTCGCCGTCACATCAACCTGACGGAAGATTGAATTCGCGGTCAACTGCAACACTTTTGCCCGCTCGCCGCGAGAAATGCTTACCAAACCTATCTTGCCGAGAGAGCGCATCGCCTCGCGTATCGTAGCTCGACCGACCCCAAATCGTTCCATCAGAAGACCTTCGGACGGCAGCTCGTCCCCAGGCTTCAGTTCCCCGGTCGCAATCATTCGCTCCAGTCGGGCAAGAACCTCATCGGACAATTTTCGACGGATGATCTGATCGGTTGATGAGGTAATGCCGCCCCTCTTGCTCAACGCCTGCTCCCTGGATCTTCTTGGCTAATCGAGAAGGACCTCACGGGACAATTCCTGTTCGAGGAAGGGAAAAGCCAGCAATTTTCCTTGGATCCGTCCTTTCAAAACCTCCTCCGGATTTTGATTTAGAATGCCATGCTGTAACGCTAGCGAGCATTGAGGCTTTCCGACCTCCTTAAAGCTTTTCTCTCGAACATCCGTGCTACCTCCTGGCCGGCGCGGGCCACGGTCTGACAACGCCCGCAATTTCATAGATCCGATCGATCGCAATCATATTGCCAATTGAATCTTGTCCTCCTGTCGGCAGGGGCACGCGGGTGTCGATTGCATTGAGAAAGGCCGCGATCTGGTAATCGTATGTCGTACCTCCCGCGATCGTGTACTCGCTATATCGACCCGACAACCATTCGCGCAACGAATGCCCCCGGTGCGGCAGGCACGGGTTATCGAGTTCAACTATCCCTTTTTCGCCCTCGACACGAAGCAGACTGCGCGAGGGTGGATCCTGAATATCGGCGATCATGGTTGCCGACGTATCCCCGCCAAACCTCAGCTGCGCTTCTATTCGCGTGTCGGAACCCAGAGCGCAAACGCGCGCACGTGCCGAAATAATTTCGGGCTCACCTTCCATAAAAAAAGATCGGAGCCAGTGCAGGGGATAACAGCCCAGATCCATCAGAGCACCGCCGCCAACTGACGGGTCATAGCGAATATTCTTTGGATCGTAGGGAATCCCCACCGAAAATTCCGCCTGAAGGATACGAATTGCGCCAAGGCGCGGCTTAAGGGCGAGAAGATGGAGGAAGACTGGATGGTATCTGTCGTGAAATGCCTCGGCAAAAACGCGACCCTGCACTTTGGCCTCGTTGACCATCGCCAGTGCCTCGGCGGCATTCATTGCCACCGGCTTTTCGCAAAGCACGTGTTTGCCTGCTTGGAGCGCTTTTATGGTCCATTCAGCATGGCCTGACGGCGGCAAGGCATTGTAAACTATGTCAATCGCGGGATCGCCAAGGAGAGCTTCGTAGCTTGTGTAGTGAGTTGGAATTCCATGCTTCGCCGCATATGCAACCCCGACGTCTGCGCGTCGAGAAGCGACGGCCGCCACAGAAACATCAGAGCGACGCCGGGCTGGCAGAATGATGGCGTTCGGCGCAATGCCCGCAGCTCCTAAAATTCCGATTTTGTGCACGTTTCCTCCTTACTGACATCTACCGACCTCGCAGCTCGGTCTCACACCGCAGTGAAGCTGGCGAAACATCCACTATCGGGCATGACGCACCCATCCATAGTTGTCGACATGCCGCTGATCAGTCGCCATGGAACGTCAAATTACATCACCGATCCCAGAAAGTGGCGGCTGGCTTGATCATTCGTCCCCCGCGTTCGCAGGCCCGGATCGCAGCGATATCATCGGCCGACAAGCTGATTTCCGTCGTCAGGAAGTTTGCTCTCATCCTTTCTCTGTTTCCGGACGCCGGAATGACAACGAGCCCCTCACCAAGCAGGAATGCCAGCGAAACTTGGGCAGGCTCGCATCCAATGCGAGCGGCAATCTCCACAATCGTCGGGTCGTCCCCAACCTTCCCTTTTGCGAGCGGCATATAGGCGGTGACCACGATTCCTGCAGCTTCGCAGTGTTTGCGAAGATCCCGGTTTTGGAGAAAAGGGTGTACTTCGACCTGGTTGGTGGCGAGTTCACCCTTGCCAAGGATTTCCTGAGCGCGGTCAACCATCGCTTTCGTAAAATTCGAGACCCCGATCAGCCGTGTGTATCCAATTGACTTGGCCTCGCCCAGTGCTTCCACATAATGGTCGAAAGGAACCGCGTCACCAGTAGACGGCCAATGAATGAGCAAGAGGTCGACAGCGTCGACTCGCAACTTGTCCAGACTTTCGCGCACGCTCGGAAGGAAAGTATCACGGCCTAGATTGTCTTCTGCCACCTTGGTCGTAATAAAGACGTCAGGGCGCGCAAGGCCGGATCGTGAGACAGCGCGACCGACCGATTCCTCCGTGCCGTACGTCTGGGCGGTGTCGAGATGCCTATAGCCGATTTCCAGGGCTGCAGAGATGGTCTTGACGCCCTCGTCGCCGGTCCGGGCCCACGTGCCATATCCAACTTGCGGAATACCGTTGAGAAGCTGCATGGTTTCAACTTTCATAGATTTCAGGCGTGTCCGACTGGCGAACTATCGATAGGGCGCGTCACCTTGAGGTGCCGCGCGCTGCTCGTCGCTTAACATCATCAGGCGGCTTCAAGGGTCTTGAGATAACCGAGACTTGCTTTGATCGACGCGGCGGGATCTTTCGGCTTGTCATGCTCGACAACAAGCCATTGTGCACCTGCCTTCAGCGCCTCCCCCTTAAACCGCTTCCAGTCGATGATACCGGATCCGACATCCGCCCATCCGCCTTCATCCGCTTTCTGTCCCTCAGGAACCACGTCTTTAACATGCACGGCAAGAAGACGGTCAGAATAGCGTTTCAACCATGTCGATGGGCTTGCGCCAGCTCTTACGACCCACGCAATGTCAAGTTCCAGGAAAAGGGACTCGCCCGCATTGTCGAAGATGTGTGTGATCGGCAAGGAGCCGTCCGCGAGCGGGCTGAACTCCCAGTTATGGTTATGATATCCGAGCCTGACACCTTGGCTGCGCATCCATCGCGCCAAAAGCCCCAGCTCGCGTCCTCGCGACATCCAGTCGCTGACGGTTCCCGTTCGCTCATCGACGGGATGAGCGGGCATGAAGACGTGATGGAGGCCAAGCAGCTTCGATCCCTCAAGGATCCACGCCTGCTTCTGGCGAAGGGCGCCAAGGCCAATATGAGCTCCTGAAGCTTTCAGGCCGCGGGCATCAAGCTTTGATTTCGTAGCCTCGGCGTCCTCAACATGGCTTTGTGTCAGTTCCACGGCTTGATAGCCAGCGGCCACGACCGCATCGAGGATGGTATCGAGACTTCCAAGATCTCTCAGGGAGTAGAGCTGAACGGAAACAGGATTTGTCATGATGATTTAACCTTTGAATTGCAAGGGGATGAAATCAAGCGGCGTTTGCCTGGGCGAGACGCTTGATCGCCTCATACTGCATGCAGTCGGGGTTCATCTGCATCAGCTCGTATCTGTTTCCATCCGGATCGGCGATCCAGGCCTGCCGGTTTCCGTCAGCCCCGCCCACCAATGGCTGGATGAGCGGAATATTCTGTTCCGCGAGCTGGCGCACGACCTCGTCGACATTGTCCACGGTGATGCAGATGTGGTTAAGACCGATCGCTTCGCGTGGCGGTGCAGCGTCGCCTACGGCATAGGGAAAAACTTCGAGATATTGCAGATCATTGACCCGCAGATAGACCAGCCACAGATCGCCGTTATCGCGGTGAAGTCGCAACATCTCCTTGAACCCGAGCTTATTGCAATAGAAGTCGAGTGAAACATCGATGTCCTTGACGCGAATGGCGGCATGGCCGATACCAGTTAACCCTTTGATCATATTGTTCTCCTTGCTTTGAATAAGACGTGGCGACCGTCAAATCCTGTCGCCCGTCGAGGTGTCGAAGAAAGATGCATCAGCGAGATTGAACCCAGCGAGAATATTGTCACCCGCCCTGATCGGCAGGTTTGCTCTTACCCGGATGCACACTCTCTGCTGTCCGAAGAAGCACCACAGGAGTGCTTCACCACCGAGCGGTTCACGCAGTTCAACGGTGCCACTCCAGGTCACCTCTTTCGGTCGGGCGTCCTCGCTGACGCTAATGTTCTCCGGCCGAATGCCGAGGGTAATGTTGCCTCGCAGGTGCGACCCCTGCGGCAGTAAAATGTCGGCTGCTTGGGTCTTAAGGATACCGTCCGCCACCGTTCCAGCCAGAAAGTTCATCGATGGCGAACCGATGAACCTGGCCACGAACATGTTGGCAGGTTCGTTGTAAATGACTTCCGGCGAGGCGAGCTGCTGAATGACGCCCCCCTTCATCACCGCGATGCGATCCGCAAGCGTCAGAGCTTCAACCTGATCATGCGTCACGTAAATCATCGTGTTGCCGAGACTTTGATGCAGTCTCTTGATCTCGACCCGTAACTCCGCACGCAACTGGGCATCGAGATTAGAAAGCGGTTCATCGAACAGAAAAATATCGACTTCGCGGACCAATGCCCGGCCGATAGCGACGCGCTGGCGCTGGCCACCCGAAAGTGCGCTTGGCTTGCGCTTGAGAAGAGGCGTCAATTCAAGGATTTCCGCCGCTCTGCTGACGCGGCGCGTTATTTCTTCCCGCGGCATACGAGCAACGCGCAGCCCAAACGACAAGTTCTTCTCCACCGTCATGGTTGGATAGAGAGCGTAGGACTGAAACACCATGGCAATGCCGCGATCTTTGGGCTCCAAAGCGGTGACATTTCGGCCTTTCATGATGACGTCGCCGCGCATTGCGTGCTGTAAGCCAGCAATCGTGTTCAGCAAGGTCGATTTGCCGCATCCGGACGGCCCAAGCAGGACAATGAACTCGCCGCCGGCGATCCGTAAGTTGAGCCTCTCAATGACGTTAAGGCTGCCGAACGCTACGGTGAGATTACGGATTTCGACGCCTGCCGCCTGACTGTCTGATATCGCTACACTGTTCATGAATTAGCCTTTGATTGCGCCGCCAACGATGCCGCGGACAAACCATTTTCCAGAAAGCAGGTAGATGGAGAGAGGCACCAGTGCGGTGAGCAGCGTCGCCGCCATCTCCATATTGTACTCCCGGGCACCCATTTGCGACTGGAGGATGTTGTTGAGCTGAACGGTCATGGGCTGATTTTCCATGCCTGCAAAGACCAGTCCGAAGAGGTAATCGTTCCAGACACCCGTCGCCTGCCAGATGACTGCCACGACGATGATGGGTGGCGAGAGCGGCAGAATGATCTGGAAGAAAATTCGAAAATAGCCCGCACCATCGACACGCGCGGCCTTTATCAGCTCCAGCGGCAGGCTCGCATAGTAGTTGCGGAACATTAGTGTGGTGATCGGCATGCCAAAGATCACATGGATGAATATGACGCCAACCATGTTGCCGTAGAGCCCGAGGCTGGCAAATATGCTGACCATCGGGAAGATGAAAACCTGATACGGGATGAAGATAGCAACGACGAGGATGCCGAAAATCAGGTTCATTCCCGGAAATCGCCAGAAGCTCAGCGTATAGCCTGTGATTGCACCGACAGAACACGACAGGATAACCGCCGGAATGGTAATCTTGACCGAGTTCCAGAAGCCGGCGCTGATTCCCTCGCAAACGGAGCCGGTACAGGCAGTCGACCAGGCTGCCACCCAAGCGCCGAAGGAAGGTGCAATAGGCCACGACAAGCCGTTGCCTGCCCGGATTTCCGGCATTCCCTTAAGCGAGGTTGCGACCATCAAGTAGATCGGAACCAGGAAGAAAAGCGCTGAAATCAGAAGGAAGGCGTATATGCCGATGCGGTGAATGGGAAAGGCAGGCTTTCTTGCCGTGGTCGCCGCCGAAGACAGAGTGATGATCATGCCAATCCCCTAACGCGCCGGCGTTGCCACGACTGCCAGTAGAGATACGGAGCCGCGATGCAGACGACCGTGATCAGCATCATCGTTGCCCCAGAGGCCGCGAGCGCAATATTTGAACGCTCGAAGAGGTTTTCCATGACGAACTTTGCCGGCACTTCGGTGGCGGTTCCCGGGCCCCCGCCGGTCATGGCAATCACCAAGTCGTAGTTCTTCACGACGCCTGCTCCGAGAAGCACAACGCTGGTGGCGACCGAAGGACCAAGCATGGGAAGAACGACACTGAGGTAGCTCCGCCAACGGGGTATCCCATCGACGCGCGTCGCTTTCCAGATGTCATCATCCACGCCACGCAGTCCGGCCAGAAGAAGAACCATCACAATGCCAGTTCCGTGCCAGATAGCGGCGAGGATCACAGCGTAAAGCGCAAAAGAGCGGCTGGCGATGATACTAAACTCAAATCCGGCCCAGCCGAGATCCTGGACGAACTTTTGAAGCCCCAGTTGCGGGTTGAGATACCATTGCCATACGGAGCCCGTGACAATGAACGACAAGGCATGCGGGAACAGGAACACGGTCCGAAACAGCGACTCGAAACGGACGCGCTGATCGATCAGGATAGCAAGGATGTAGCCAAGCAACAGGCACCCGGCAATGTAGCCGAGACCGAAGACCAGCATGTTCTGATAGGAGATCAGCCAACGAGAATTGGCAAACAACTTGAGCCAATTGGCGATCCCGACAAATTCCCAGTCGGGAACGCTTTTGGATGCGGTGAAGGAAACCGCGACGGTCCAAAGCAAACCTCCGACAAATACGATCAGAACCAGTGCAATCACCGGTGCCATCGTCAGTTTAGGTGCAAGACTACGGGACACGCGGCTCCTCCTGAGAACGTGAACAATGGATAGATCAGGCGGCTGTCGTCTTGCCGTTAATCGTTGAGAACGATGTCGGCGAAGCGGGCTTGCGCGTCGGATGCCTTCATTTCAGACGTGTCCATGAACTCGATAAGCAAATCCATCACGTCGCCAACGGCAGGCGGAGTGAGGAAGGTTCTGTCGTTGCCGACCACCCGTTTTGGATCGTTGAACGCTGCGTACGAAGCCTTCGCGCAAGTGTTGAACCTCGAGATGTCGACATCCTTGCGTGGGGGGATTGACCCCTTGATTATGGAAAACTTCTGTTGCGTATCTGCCTCGACAAGCACCTTCGCCAACAGTTTCTGCCCGGCAGTTTTCTTCGGATCTGTCTGCTTCGGGAAGGCGAAATAATCGGCGTGGATAATCATCGCGTTGCCGGCCAGGACGCATCCATAATCCGCGTCGAGTTTCAGGCCGGCGGCGTTGAACGTTCCAATCGCCCAGTCTCCGAGCACGTCGAAAGCCGCCTGTCCCGACATCAGAAGGTCGAGCGTCGGGTTCCACGTGCGGCCAGAATACCCGGCATCCGCATAATCCCTGACCCGCTTGAAGCGCTCGAAAGCGGTCTTGACGCCATCTCCGCGGATGATCGCCTCATCTTTCTTCTGCCATAGAGCATTCCACTGTTCCGGCCCAATGGCATCAATCAGGAATGCGTCGAACAGGAAGCGCAATTGCGAAGTCGTTCCAGACAGCGCGAACGGGATCTTTCCAGACGCCTTCACCTTGTCCATTGCCGCGAAGAAATCATCACCCATCGTTGTGGGGACTGTCGCGCCAGCGTCGGTGAGGACCTTCTTGTTATACCAGAGGAAATTGGGCGTATGGACTGCAACGGGAACGAGATAAGTGTGCCCGTCCCGCGCCATCGCATCCAGGATGGGCTGGGGCATCACGTCGCGCCAGTGGTTCGCCTCGGAGACGTCATCAATGGCGGCGAGCATGCCCTTGTCGACCAAGTCAAAATGATCCTGAGACGTCGAAAACTGAGCAGCACTTGGAGGGTCACCTGCGAGAATGCGGTTGATTGTCGTTTTAACCGGGCCGGTAGAGCCAGCAATGGCCACACTTTGCCACTTCCCACCTTCCGCAGCGAAAGCCGAAGAGAGCACATCCACCTGAGGTTTTTCGCCTGCGGTGACCCAGGCATGCACAACGTCGGCCGGCAGCTCCTCCGCTGCTAGATTTGTAATGGTGAATGACGTTGTCATTGCAGCGACGAACGCAGTGCGCGTCAGAATACGATTCATAGCTGGCTCCTCCCAGACTCGAATGGATGGCGAACTTCTCCAGGCTTGACCGTCACACTGGCATCCCTGCCCCGACAGCGCGGTCCTCTCGATGCGAAATTATTATCGTTAATATCCGAATATTAACGTTATTATTTACTTTGAATTTCGGTGTCAAGCGACTTATAAAGATTATGAATGGCATCTGGTGCCGAGCGTCTGCCCGACGCTCACGCAGAGGGCATTACCCAACACATCAATCGACAATGCCAAGAGTGTGCTGATGAACCGCCCCCGTCTCAAGGATATCGCGCTTTTAACCGGGTTTTCGACCAATACGGTGTCTCTTGCTTTGCGCGGCAGTTCGCTGGTGACGGACGAGACGCGGCAGCTGATCGAAGAGGCAGCGGCGAAGGTCAGCTACCGGCCGAACGAGATTGCCAAATCGCTCGTCCAGCGCCAGTCGCGCAGCATCGGGCTTGTGCTGACGAACATCACCAATCCAATTCTTACGCACACTGCCCAGGCAATCGAAACGATGCTCTCACAAAGAGGATACTCGACCCTCTTTGCAACGTCCGACAACAAGGTCGAGAACGAGATTACCGCCCTTGACGCGTTTCAGGGACGGCGCGTCGACGGCATACTGATCTTTCCGGCGGACCATCTTCAATTAGCCCACATAGAACGCTTGAAGAACTTCCATCTTCCGACGGTGTTGCTTGCATCTGCGCCCGGCGCGACGCTTGACGTTGTCAGCATAAAGGAGCGAGACGGCGCCCGCGATGCCACACGACATTTGATCCAACTGGGCCATACGAGGATTGGCATCATTGATAGCGGTCATTGGATGGGGAACGCCCAAAAGCTTCAGGGCTACCTCGACGCATTGGCCGAGGCCGGCATTGAACGCGACGACACACTGATTGTAAAGAAATCCGGTTATTCGCCAAATCTCGGCCGAGAGGCCATGGTCGAACTTATGGCAGCCGAGGCACCGCCTACTGCCGTCTTCGCTTCCAATGATGCGTTTGCGTTCGGTGTGCTGGATTGGTGCCGAAGCAGCGACCTTTCCGTACCCGATGATTTGTCTGTGATCGGTTTCGATAATGTCGAATTTTCTGCCTACGCTGCTACACCCCTCACAACAGTAGGCTGCGATCCAAGGGAACTTGCCGGTCTCGCGGTTGAGCGGCTGCTCTATCTGATCGAACAAAATGGGGCCGAGACGGCCCCGCTGACTCAGCAGATCGACCTGGAGATCGTCGTGAGGAAAAGTACCGGACCGAAGGTCCGGATCCAATGATGCGGCGGCTCTTCGCGCGGGGCAATTCCCGCCTATGTCCGTTTCGGCAGTTCTCCTCAACACCTTCGCTCACGAATGTCGGTTCACCACGCCAAAGAGGGGATGATTGACTGCAACCTAAACTGCTGGACGTAAGATGCTTTGGAGCTTCCCGATGTCAAAGATGCCTTTTGCGGAGCGCCCGTTTTTCCCGCCGATCGAAGAGGATTGAACACGTGCATTCTGCGCCGATGATCAATCCGCTTGGGCGCGTGTGATCATCGACCTGCGCCTTTGCGGTATCGACCGGTATGGCGCGGCAGTCCCGCCCGTCCACCCTGGCTTCGGGCTCAGTCAGAGTGCACGGCGATTTTTGATGCCGAAGAAATCCCGAGAGGGCAAGCAAGCCCCTGCAGGATGTCAGGATTGCATTCCTCAGCGAGCCACCTCGGAGTCTTCCGCCGCACGGATCGCCTCGTCCCGATCGAAAGGAAGGATGTATCCGTCCCTTGCAGCTACTCCCATCGCGTCGCGAACGAGCGTGACATAACCCTGATGGCTGCCGTAACGCTCCTTGAGCTCAGCGTCAGTGTAATCTCGATGATGCCCTGCCAGAGCACAAAAGACGGACTTTCCGTTGGGTGACAGGAAGGCGGTTGGTGCAACAAATTGTCCAAGTCGAATGCCTCCTTTCACGCGGCCATCGGCATCGCGTGCAAGTGCAACGGCACCGTCTCGCTCAAAAACACGACTTGGCGCAGCTGCTTTGCCTGTCGTGACCCATTTGTTCACCGCGTCCAGTGCCGTGTTGAGAACAAGACCATGGTCGACGGTGCTGAACGTGGGCGCGAAATCGCAATTCTGCGATCGGATCATCTGACTGAAGGACAAGGGCCCGTTGGGTCCTGGCATGGACTTATCGCGGAGCAGCAACGCGTCGACATACTCGATGCCATAAAGGGAGGCATGTGTCGCACCGGCAACGGCCCAGGTGCGGGTATAGGTGGATGAGTTCGTTGCCGCATACATCTCCGCCGTCGATTCGGAGTTGACGCTAATCGCCGGAACAGCAAGGTCCTGGCGAAGTGGGCCAGCCAAGTCGAAGAACACGAAGCCGTCGAAAAACCGGTAGATCGGTTGGATCGCATTATAATAGACCGTGAGACGCATCGCCGATTGCGATTCACCGAGTGCGATGACCTTCTCTACCTCGAGATCCAGCAGCGGATGACTTTCGCCTGCGTTGTCCTTCAGGGCTTTGGAAATCTGGGTCATTATGTCCCAAGACAGCGCGTCTCCGGGGCACACCGGGGCACCGGGGCAATCGTCAATCTTGCTGCCGTCGGTCGGATTCATATTACCCACGTCGACAGTCAGCGTGCCATATCGCGCAGGGCTCCATGTCCTGAGCCGGTCGACGCCTACCTTCTGAGCGGACACGACCGCCACCGCATATCCTTCGCGAAGAAGATATTCATGGGCTTCGGCGAAAGCAAAATCGACATCCTGGCCTGCAGTGACATTGGTCCATTCAACGACGAGCGTTCCGTTGAATCTGCTTCTTGCAGGCGTCCTGACGAGCACGCGGGTCCGATACGGCCAGTTGCCGTCCAGTATTCGAGCGGTTTCGGTCGACCGCGGAAGAGCACCTTGGTAGCGATTGGCCGTGCCTTCAGCGTAGAATTCGCGTTCGGTATAACCGGCCTTCGAGAGGTCGACAGCCGAAGCGGCCATCGGTGTGGTCCCTGGCACCGTGATTTCGGTCAGTTTCGCTGCCGATAACGCTGGCGCAGTGGTCGGTGCCGCGTTCGCGAACTCGCCGACCGGCATCGCGGCACCGAGGACGAATGCAAGAAGGACACGTTTCCATCCTGCTCCAAACAACTTGCCGGTCCAATCCGACCCCATCTGATGTCTCCCAAATTCGAACATAGAATGGCGTTGATCATAAATGTCATCAATCCCGAGGAAAATGCTTGATTGAGCCGAACTGTTGCCTATTCCTGCCACATGGGCGAATTACGCTGAAACGAGATTCTGAAATGTTTTTGGAAAAGCAGATAGGTTCGTTAAAGGATCGATGTGCGGCCATAGCTCCTGCTGGGTTGCGCGCCACAGCGGTGCGCGATGTCCACCTGTTCTGGAATACTCGCTCTTCGCCCACGGTACCAATCGTATACGAGGCAGGAATCGTCCTGCTTTTGGGAGGAAAGAAACATGGAAGGGCTGGTGGAAAGCATTTCGTCTACGAGGCGGGAAGCTATCTCGTCCTGACGCTGCCTCTTGCTCTTGAATGTGGTCACGAGGCAAGTCCGGCCGACCCATTGTGCGGTTTCTTTGTCGGCATCGATCGGCAGGATCTGGCTGTTCTGTTGTCCGAGCTTGCCGACCTGGAGCCGGCCCTGCCCGATTTCAACCCACGCTTGATTGTGCCGAACCGAATTGACGAAGGCATTTCAGCAGTCGTTCAGCGACTGATCTCGGCAGTCGACGACCCGGTCGCCGGTCGCATCCTTGGCCCGTCGCTGAGGCGCGAATTGCTTTTTCATGTATTGCGAGGCCCGAGAAAAGCGGCGCTTGCTGCTCTGGCACGCCAAAATGGCGACGAAGGACGACTGGATATGGTGATCCGGGCGGTGCGGCGCGACATATCCTTCCCGATCAGTGTCGAGCAGATGGCGCGCATCGCCGGTATGAGCACCTCAGTCTTTCATAGGGCGTTCCGTGCAAAGACGGGCCAGTCGCCGCTACAGTATGTAAAACAGTTGCGGTTGCACAAGGCGAGAGATCTTATCAATTTCGAAGGTCTGAAGATCGGAGATGCCGCGCGCAGGGTCGGCTACGAAAGTGTCTCGCAATTCAGCCGTGAATACAAAAGGCATTTTGGCAAAAACGCGTCGGAATTCGAAAAAGCGCTTGAGTTGTGAGCCGTGAACTGCGTCGTCTATGATGTGCGACACCTCAAAAGCCTTTCCAGGCAGCCTGTACAGGCTGCTCACGCTGTCGAAAAAACCCGGGCCGCCGCGACTATGATTGCCCTCTGTGCCGCGTGCCTTCCGCTCAAGCACAAACGCTTAGAAGCATCACTTGCGGCCCATCCAGGCGCCTAACCGGGGGCGGGTCCGGCAGGGAGCGAAATGACACCGTATGCCGCATGGGCGAAAGTTGAGGGTGAGGGTTCGTCCCATCAACGCATGGGGTGAACTAACGGCCCATTGTTGCTTTGGGCGATGTGTTAGGTGTATGGATTTCCCTCGTTCTGGCGTCGATCAAGTTGTTCATTATATCTGCGCAGAGCATGTTGTTCCGTAAGAAGGCCGATAATTTTACGCTCTGCCGAATTGTTTACTACAGCGAGCGCGTCCGCTTCGGCAGTAGAGAATGCCTTCATAGCCTCCCGTACATTCATGCCTGGCAGCAATGCAATATCTGCGAAGCGAACAAGGTCCGTCGCTGTAGCCCCTTCGGACAGATCTTGGTGAATCTCGGGGACCAAGATAATCCCCACATACCGCCCTTCGTTGTCAGCCACGGTGACCCGCTGTGCCGCACCGAGAGGAAAGTCTCGTCTCAACCGGCTCAACTCTGCGTCTTCTGGTGCGGTGCGAACGTCCTTGCGCATCATCTTGCCAACGCTCAGGTCTCGTATCCAGCCAATGTCGGCGGCGCTTCGAATAGATTCACCTCGCAGATGAAATCTCCAGGTCGCAAACGAGTAACCAAACAGGCGCCGTACGGTGATCGATGAAACGACAGCAGCAGCGAGGACCGCGATAGTCAGAGGGAGGCTCCCCGTTGTCTCGAGCGCGAGAAAAGCCATTGTCAAAGGTGCTCCGAGTACAGCGGTCGCCATTGCACACATGCCGACGATCGCGACTACGAGGCCAGGAATTTTGAGGCCAAAGACCAGCATCCACCCAAGAGCTACAAGCTTCCCCAGCATGGCCCCGAGAAAAAGAGACGCGAAGAACAAGCCGCCGCGGAATCCTGACCCAATCGAAATTGCCGAAGCAAGTACCTTCAAGCCAATGAACATTACGAGCACGGGCGCGGTGTAATACGCTCCAAAGCCCACGTGGAGTGCTGAATGACCGGACGAGAGAACTGTGGGTGTGATCAATGCGAGACCACCGACGCACAAACCACCGATTGTGGGTCGCATCCATACGGGCAGACGGCTTTTACTGAAAACCACTTCAACAAGGGTTACGGTCCGCATCATCACGATTGCTACGACGGCGCTGACAAGTGCCATCATGAAGACCAGGGCATAGTCTGATCCGGTCAATGTCCCTGCAAAACCGACCTGAAAAGACTCCTGTGGAAACAGAAGTCGCATCGTTCCGACAGCCGCGATAGATGCCACGATCACTGGTGCCAGGGTTGCGATCGAGTATGTCGATATAATCAGCTCGAATGCGTAAAAAGCGCCAGTTAAGGGCGCATCGAAAGCTGCCGCAATTGCGCCGGCGGCTCCACATCCGACCAAGGTTCGAAGGTCACTTCGACGGACATGGAAAAGTTGACCCAAACAGGAAGCGAAGGCGGATCCTATTTGTGTGTAACCGGCCTCCATGCCGATCGAAGCACCGAAGCCGTTCGACACCATAGTTTGGAGGACCAGAAGCAGACTACCCTTCATGGGAATGCGCCCGCCGTGAAGCGCGTTGGCTTCCACCGGATCGATAATTGGGATGCGCGAATTTCGCGTCGCGAGCCAGCCAATCAGCCCGAGGATAATCCCGCCGACCGCGGGAACCAATGCTGCCCGCCACGGGTCGATGAATGCAGCGCCGCTCACCTCATGCCCTTCTATAGCGAAAAGTACATGATGGAGCCATTGAACGGTCGCCACCATAAGAGCGACGAAACATCCCGCGGTTACTCCAACAAACCCGGCGACAACGACGAGCCATGTTTCATCAGCGCGTACAAACGCTCGTAGGCGATGGGGTATCCGGAACAGCTTTCGTGCGCGAGGCGGTGTGCTGCCGCGTCCCGAAGGGTCGATCGCGACCATTCAAGAAGCTCCCAATCTCAGCCAGAAATATAGGCGGCGTAGAGATCGGCGATCCGCTGCGTCACCGGGCCGGGCTTCCCATTGCCAACATCACGTCCATCGATACGGGTAACTGGCGTAATGCCGCCCAAAGTCCCCGTAACAAAGGCTTCGGAAGCCCCGTAGACCTCAGCCATTGTAAAATCCTGCTGGCGCACGATGTAGCCTGCATCGGCGTAAAGCTTGATTACCTTCTTGCGGGTGATGCCGTTGAAGTTGAAGCGACCGGTCGAGGTCCAAAGCTCTTCGCCTCGGACAATGAAGAAGTTTGTGGAATTGCAGCTGGCAACAAAGCCGTAGGGATCAAGCATGAGCGCCTCGTCAGCACCGAGGTTGATTGCCTGAATAAGGGCGTGGATGAAGTTCAGCCGGCTGTGGGAGTTCAGACGCAGGTCGAAGACGTCGGGCGTGCTGCAGCGGATCGTCGACGTCATCAGCGAAAGGCCCTTGGTCTTCGATTCCGGCTTCGGAATCTTGAATTCCGCAACGATTATAATCGTCGCTTGGCCGAGCGCGAAACGCGGATCCTGGTTCGGTGTCTTCTTCTTGCCGCGTGTGACCATCAGACGGGCGTGGGCACCGTCGGTCATTGCGTTTTTCTCAAAGGTCAACTTGAGAGCCGCCGTCAGTTCCTCGCGATCCATGCCAATGTCAAGTTGGATGGATTTGGCACCTTCATAGAGGCGCTCAAGATGTTCATCCAACGCAACGATTTTCCCGTTGACGAGACGCACTCCTTCCCAGACGCCGTCTCCGAGGACAAATCCTGCGTCGAAAACGGAGACCTTTGCCTCATCTCGTTTGAAAAACTCGCCGTTGACGTAGATAAGCACGTCGTCGTTGCGATTGTCCGCGACATAGCCCTGCGAGCTCGTATTGCTGGCAGTGATTGCGTTCATTTTATTAGCTTCCTCATTCTAGAATTTGTTCGGGTTCGCAAGTTTAGAAGGCGAACTCGGTGAAACGGTTGAGGAACGCGCGCGTGCGCTCCTGCTTCGGGTTCTTCAGAACCTCATCGGGCGTTCCGACTTCGTGAAACACACCATCCGCCAGAAAGATAACCTTTGTCGCAAAGTGGTAGGCAAAGCCGAGTTCGTGAGTGACGAGCAGCATGGTGCGCCCTTCATCGGCTAGTTGCCGGATAACCCGCAGAACTTCGCCGACCAGCTCCGGATCGAGCGAGGATGTGGGTTCGTCGAAAAGGAGTACCTCCGGCTCCATGGCGAGCGATCGTGCAATGGCGACACGCTGTTGCTGGCCACCTGACAAGCGGCCTGGATAGGCATCGAATTTGCCGCCAAGCCCAACCTTTTCCAACTCTTTCGCCGCCCTGTCGCGGGCAGCCTCACGCTTCATTCCCTTGACGGTTACAAGGCCTTCCATGGCATTTTCGAGAACGGTCATATGAGGGAACAGATTGAACTGCTGGAAGACCATGCCGACCCGTTCGCGAACAGCGCACAGCTCGGATTCCGGGTAGCGCCGCGCACCATCCTTGCCATGGGGCTTGCCGATCTCCTTGCCATCAAGGGCAATGGTGCCGCCGGTCGGCATTTCCATGAAGTTCAGGCACCGAAGAAGGGTGCTCTTGCCCGAACCGCTCCCTCCGATGATCGCCACACGCTCACCGGTTTCGACGGAAAAATCGATTCCTTTGAGAACGTGAAGGTCACCGAACCATTTCTGCAGGTTCGAGACATGAAGAATAGGCTCACTCATTGCTGAATTCTCCTTTGGTCGGCATCAGGCTTTTGCCGCAAGGCGCTTCTCGATGCGGGCGGACAGCCACGTACCGGGATAGATGAGGATGAAATAGATGACCGCGACAGTCGTCAGGATCTCAAGGGGCCGATAATAGGTCGAACTGAGCAACCGGCCCTGGTACATCAACTCATGCACGGACAGAACCGACGCGAGGGACGACATCTTGGCGACTTCGATGGCGCGATTGGTGAAGGCCGGCAGCATCCGTTTAAATACCTGCGGAAGAATGATCCGCTTTAGAATTTTTGAGCGACGCATGCCGAGTGCGCGCGCACCTTCCCATTGCCCTTGGGCAATCGACTGGATACCGCCCCTGAATATCTCCGCCGAATAGGCCGATGTGTTGAGCGCTAACCCGAGCAGGGCAGCAGTGAACGGCGAGAGCTGGATTCCGATGATAATAGGGAAGGCGTAGAAGAACCAGATAAGCTGGATCAGTACGGGCGTGTCGCGGAAAACCTCGATGTAGAATAGGCTTGGCACGCGCAAGGCTGGATCCTTGGACAATCTTGCCAGCGAAAGGAAAAAACCCGCAGTAAGGCCAATGACGATGCTCGGCACCCACAACTGAATTGTCACGAGCAGTCCCCGAAACAGGACAGGAAGGCTTTGGACAACAAGCCCGAAATCAAACTGATAATCCATATCAGGCTCCTCAGAGATAGGCCGTCAAGCGAGCTTCGGCGATGCGAGCAAGCGTGCTGGATGTAACAAGAAGGATGAGGTACATAAGGGCGATCGTCGTGTAGACTTCGAGCGGGCGGAACGTCTCGCTGTTTACGATCATCGCCTGGTACAGAAGATCCGCGTAGGCGAGTGTCGATGCGAGTGCGGTCGTTTTCGTCAATTCGAAAGAGCGTTCCACGAAAGGGGCAAACATCCGTGTCATTGCTTGGGGCAGGATGATGCGCCGCATCAGTTGGGAATGCCGCATGCCAAGTGAGCGTGCGCCTTCCCACTGACCTTTTTCGATGGAGACGATTCCTCCGCGGAAAACTTCTGCGTAAAAGGCTCCCGACTGCGTCGACAGCGCAAGCACTGCTGCAACGAACGGATCAAGACTGATGTTCGCCAGGACGGGAAGAGCGTAGTAAAACCAGAAAAAATGGATGATTGGTGGGGTGTTGCGATAGAATTCTATGAAAGCTGTCGCTGGTGCCGATAGATACTTCCTTGGCGAGAGCTTGAGAAATGCGAGGAACAGTCCGACGATAACTCCGAGGACGATCGAAATTCCCGCAATTTTGATGGTGTTAATGAGGCCGACCGCCAAGATGTCCCATCGGGACCATACGCCGGAAAAATCCCATTGATAGCTCATGAGAAGCAGATCCTTGGATAAGCGAAGCCGTGATCGCGCAAGCTTCGCTGGCGACCATCCTTTTCGTCCGAAATGTGAAATTCGCAGGAGGGCAGCTAAAAGGCCCTCCCGCGAGTTGGATTTACTTCCAGGCCTCTTTGACTAGACCGGGAATTCCAGTGGGATCGATATTCTTTGACTTGAGATAGGCGCCGAATATCTGGTCCGGAACACCTTGCTTGTAAAAGCTTGCAAACTGTTCACTCACCCAGTCACGGAACGCCGGATTGGCTTCCTTCCGCAAACCAGCACTTGTTGGCACCGGATTGACAAGTGTCGGGAGGATCACCTTGCCGAGTTTCAGGCGGGAATACTGTACAACGAGCGCCGGATGAAACTGCACAACGACGTCGACACGCTTGGAGGCAAATGCAGCGATCGCCTCGTCATTGTTGGAAAACCGGTTTATTTCGGCGTTCTTCACCATCGCGGTGATATTCTTGTCGAGCGAGGTGCCGAGTGTGACGCCGATACGGGTTCCTGCCTTGTCGATGTCTTCCCAGGACTTGGCTTGGGAGTCGCCGGAGACCAAGGCTCCCATAGCGTAGTAGAAGAGGGGAGCTTCGGGAAAATCAATCGCCTTCCTGCGCTCTTCCGTAGGATCTAGGACGAACATCAGGTCAATCTGGTTTGCCTGGAGAGCGGCAACCGCGTTTGCCCAGGTCGTCTCGACTGGAACGAGAGTTGCACCAAGGTTGGCGGCAAGCTTTTCGCCCATTGCTACACCGACGCCAGTCCACTTTTCTGTCATCGGGTCTTTGAAGAACCAAGGCTCAGCTGATGTTACGCCGATCCGAAGTTGTTTATCCTGCTTGATACGGTCGAGAGTGGAGGCAACTTGGGCGAAAGCTGGCATGGCGATGCTGGCAAGTACCGCCGCGGAAACGGCGACAAAAGCTCTACGTGTCGTGTTCATTATTAAATCCTCTGAGGCTTGTAACCAGATTAACGGCCTTTGCGGCTCTTATTGTTGGACCTTGGCGAGTTCGTCGGCTCTATTTGCCGCAGCCATTGTCGTGTCGATCAGAAGCGAAGGGAGTGCGGAGGGGGCTTGAAGGACGGCAAGGCCCGCTGCTGTCGTGCCACCAGGACTAGTAACTGCTACCTTCAAATCGTGTGCTGTCCGGGGATCCTGTTCCAGGAGTCGTGCTGCACCAATGACGGTCTGACGAGCAAATTTTGCTGCCAATTCTTTGGAAAAACCCATTCTTTCGGCTGCATTCTGAAGATGCTCCGTAAACGCAAATACATATCCGGGGCCGCTTCCCGTCACGCCGGTTGCGAGATCGATTTCACTTTCCGTGGCCAACCAGCAGAATTGTCCGATCGCTCCGAACAATTCTTCCACGATTTCTCGATCCCTTTCGGAAACATCATCTCCATTGGCAAAGCCGACGCTCATGGCAGAAGCAGCCAAAGCTGGAAGATTGGGCATTACACGAACAAGACGACGCTGGCCGGGAACGGCTGCCTGCAACCTCGCAAGCGGAATTCCTGCGGCAATCGAGATCACCAGAGCATTGGGAAGATTTGTCCGTACCGCTTGAAGCGCAGCCTCGACGTGTTGGGGTTTGACAGACACGATGCAGACGTCGAAATGCCGATCGTTCAGGCTCTCGAAATTCTCCACCACGTTGATCGAAGCTTGCTGGGAAAGAAGTTGCCGAGCTCTATCGACATCGGGATCGACAGCTGTGATGTCGATTAGCGGGATGTGCGCAACGGCACCGCTCGCAATCGCTGCTCCCATGTTACCGCACCCGATCATAAGAACGTAAAGACGAGGATGACCGGTCGCTGTCATTTTGAAACTCCAACACGAAGATGTGGTTGTTCCGGAGCTGCCGGTGCCAATCCGAGTAGAAATTCTTCGGTTTGCTGGCCGCCACGCGCCATATGATTTTTGATTTCGGCACGCATCGCTTCGAAGTTGTCACCGAGCGCATTTGCAACATAGCTGTCGTGCCCCTCGCGACGGGGGCCGCGGATACCATGCGCTCTGTGATGCGCGGCCCAATAGAGCTGAAGGCGCCCTCTAATACTCTCCCACGTCTTCAGAAGAATCTTGTGCCCGGAAGCCTCGTAGACGAAGCCGTGAAGCTGCAGCTCAGCATCTATGCTAGCCACATCATCCTCCGCATCTATGCAGCGGGTTAGCGCAGCGTGGCGGTTATGAAGGCCGTCGCGAAAAGATTGATCGCGTCGCTGCCAGACGAGCTCGAAAGCAAATATCTCGAGATTAACACGCATCGAATAGATTTCGCGAATGTCTTCGACCGAAAGTTCTACAACGTGCGTGCCAGTGTAGGGGACCGTAACTAAGAGGCCCTCATCGATCAGCTGCCGCATTGCCTCTCTAAGTGGGCCTCGGCTCACGCCGAACTGTTCGGCAAGGCTCGATTCGGTGACTTGAGCGCCAGGCGCAATTTCGCCGTTCAAAATAGCACCGCGAAGTCCATCAACAATGTGGGCGCGAAAGGTCGCTTTGGGGATGCGGATAAAACTCTGCGGAGATCGCTCGCTCACGACAATTCCCTTCCAAGATAATCGATTGTCAACAATCAACCACAATCAGACAGGTACGTCAATGCTGTTCTTGAACGGATCAACCACAGAAGAGGAGTGCGAAATCGTACCCTAAGGGGGAACGGAGCGGGAACTTAGTCGGCGCGCCGCAGCCCAGCTGGAAGGCGGAGCGACCGAAGTCCGTTGTGCATCTGATGTTCCGCATCCCAGGTGTAGATGCCGGTCAGGTTGATATGTTCCCAACTTAGTGGCGAGATGTGCTTCAACAGAGTATCTGGAATGTCTCGGCCCGCTCGTTTCAGCTGTGTAACCGCGCGATCAAGATAGACCGTATTCCAATGTACGATCGCACTGACGACGAGATTGAGCCCGGAGGCGCGGAATTTTTCGCCTGTCCGTTCAAGATCAACGCGTATG